>CAYTLS010000247.1:0-4681 GCA_964438745.1 uncultured bacterium | reverse complement strand
CCCGCCGGTAACAATTCAGGGTGGCCAAATCGGCGGTGGCGAAATTAAAGTTCAGGGTAATATCTCCAGCCAGTTTATCAGCGGGTTGCTACTGGTTGCGCCCTTTGCAGCAGGTGATCTGAAAATATCCCTCACTTCGGAATTGGTGTCAGTCAAATATGTGGACATGACTATCAAAATGATGGCAGAATTTGGCGTAATTGTCAAACGAAATGGCTATCAAGAATTCTTTATTGGCGCCGGACAAAAATACAAAGCACGTGAATTTATTATCCCCGGTGACTGGAGTTCTGCCAGTTATTTTCTGGCTGCCGCAGCTGTTTTGCAAGACAGTATAAAAATTCTCAATATGGATTTGAAGTCTACCCAGGGGGAATCAAAATTTTATGAAGTGCTGGAAAAAATGGGCTGTCAGGTAGTACTGGGTGAGAATTCTGTAAAATTGATTTCCCATCAGCAGTTAAAAGGTATTGATGTGGATATGGGAAATATGCCTGACGTGGCGCAGACGCTGGCGGCGATAGCATCTTTTGCAGACGGAAAAACCACAATTCGGAATATTGAACATTTGCGATATAAAGAGTGTGACCGAGTGGAAGAGACTGCCAATGAACTGAGGAAAATCGGTGGCAATGTAATTACCACCAAAGATTCCATCACAATCGAGCCATCAGAATTGACAGGCGGACAGGTGGAAACCCACAATGACCATCGCATGGCCATGAGCTTCGCTCTCTGTGGTCTGATAACCAATGATGTGGTGATTAACAATCCTGAAGTTTCCGCCAAATCTTTCCCAAATTACTGGGAAAAATTGCAGGAAATCGGAGTGGAGATTGAAGAAGTCTGATAACATCATTTTAATTGGTTATCGTGGCACCGGGAAATCGGTAGTCGCCAGGGATCTGTCAAAAATGACCGGTCGTAAAATCATCAGCCTGGATGCTGAGATCGAACAGAAATTTGGTCCGATAACCGATATCGTGAAATTTTCCGGCTGGCAGAAATTCCGTGCTATAGAAAGTGAAATGATTCGAACTTTGGGTATTGATAATGGCATTATTGATTGCGGTGGCGGTGTGGTTGATAGGGAAGACAATATTGAAAACCTAAAGTCGCAGGGACAAATTTTCTGGTTGAAAGCATCCCCGGATCTTATTAAAAAACGATTAGCCGACAAAACAAACCGGCCGTCATTAACCGGAAATAAAGATTTTTTACAGGAGATCGAAGAAGTACTGGAGAAACGGGTGCCGTTGTACAGAAGTGCTGCCGATGTTGAAATCGAGACTGATTATAAGACTCCGGAAGAGATTGCTGAGGAGATTTTGGATATTTTTAACCGCAGAGGACGCTGAGTAACTTCGCTATTGCATGATGATTTTTTAAATAGAGAACTTTTGTTGGTGATATGGAATTTTCACCAACATGTATGTTTCCAAATATAATTCGGGTACAAGTAATGTAAAGTCCGAAGGACTGTAACAACAATAGCCATGGGTGAATCCCATGGATTAGAAAAACCAACCAACCAACTACAAAGTAGTTGAATTAAATTCGTTTAAATCCGTGTTAATCCGCGGCAAATGAAAAAATGAAAACAAAAATTTGTATACCTATTGTAGAAAAAAATATAAAGCAGGCAATCACTGCTATTCAATCCGCCAATTCAAAAGCCGATCTGATCGAGTTGCGGGTGGACTTCCTGGAAGAAATAAATTCAGTCGAATTAATAAAACTGATTGATACTGCTGAAAAACCACTGATAATTACATGCCGCTTAAAAAGTCAGGGCGGGACAGGCAATATTACCGAAGAGAATCGAAAAGAACTGCTGGAAACCACAATTGAAAAGGATGTCGCATTTATCGATCTGGAACTTACTTCCAGCACGAAAATTACAAACAGGAAAAATACAAAAATCATCATCTCTCACCATGATTTTGAAAAAACACCTGAAATGGCAGAAATAAAATCGATAATAGACCAAATGAAAACCGGTGATCTCATCAAATATATTCCCACTGCCAATTCCATCAATGATAATTTTCGCGTCTTTGAGATGTTGCAGGACAATGAAAATATTATCAGTTTTTGCATGGGATTGAAGGGACATATATCCCGGGTTCTGGCCGGAAAGTATGGATCTGCTGTCACTTTCGCTGCTGAGAATGCTGACAAACAATCAGCGCCCGGACAGGTAGATTTTGATGAAATGACGAAATTGTACCACTTTCGCAATATTGATTGTGATACACAAGTTTATGGTGTTTTTGGGCAATTTGCCGAAAATTCCAAATCCAAAAATATGCATAATCCTGTTTTTGAAAAATATGGAATCAACGCAGTGTATCTTCCCTTTAAAATAGAACCTGGTAGAGAATTAGCAGAATTTGTTGAAAATTTCAGAAAATTTGGGTTTTCTGGCGCCTCTGTCACCATCCCGCATAAAAGTGCTGTCATGGAATTTCTGGATGAGATAGACGATATCGCTAAAGCGATTAGCGCAGTGAATACAATTAAATCAGTTAATGGTAAATTAATCGGATACAATACGGACTGTATTGGTGTCATTAATGCATTAAAAGAAAAGATTGATCTCAGGGATAAAAAAGTATTGGTTATCGGCGCCGGTGGCGCGGCCAGGGCGATTGTTTATGGTCTGAAAATGGAAGAGGCGGAAGTGACGATCGCGAACAGAACTTTTGAAAAAGCCAAAAAATTGGCAGCGGAATTTGCTGCTAATGTCACAAAAATGGAAAATATTACTGAAGGTTTGGATAAATTTGATGTTTTTATCAATACTACCAGCGTGGGAATGTATCCCAAAATTGACGCCTCGGTTTTAGATACCTTTCCAAAGAACAGAGTGGTAATGGATATTGTCTATAAACCATTAAAAACAAAATTTTTACAAATCGCGGAAGCATTGGATTGTGAGATCATTACCGGTGAAAAAATGCTGATTCACCAGGCCATTGCACAGCAGAAAATCTGGACCGGAATTGAGCCGGATTTTGAATTCATGAGTAAACGTTTTTTTGAAATAGATGAATAGTGGAACCACAGACTTCGCAGAGAACGCTGAGGAAATGTAGAGAATTTATGTGAGGCTGTCCAAAAGGTAAAATCTGTCACTCTGAGGCCCTCAAAGAGTGACTTCAAAGTGACACTTTGTAATCGGGAACTGTTTACTTTGATCCGGCAGTTGCCGTGAAAAGTCCGAAGGACTGAAACAATAATAGCCATGGGTGCAACCCATGGGAAAAATGATTATATTGAGAACAACTACGCAGTAGTTGAACAAATCCGGAATAATCCGCTTAAAAGGAAATAAAAATGAATACTATTGGACAATTATTCAGAGTAACAAACTGGGGAGAATCCCATGGCAAAGCAATTGGTGTGGTAATCGACGGCTGCCCGCCGGCATTGGCACTATCGGAAGAAGATTTCGAAGAGGATATGGCACGACGTCGTCCCGGTCAAAGCAACATCAGCACCCAGCGTATGGAAACTGATCAGGTAGATATCCTTTCCGGCGTTTTTGAAGGTAAAACCACTGGCGTACCGATTTCATTACTCATCAAAAATAAAGACCACCGGTCTCAGGATTATTCTGAAATGAAGGATATTTTCCGGCCCGGTCATGCGGATTTCACTTACCAAAAAAAATATGGCCATCGGGATTATCGGGGCGGCGGAAGGACCTCAGCGCGGGTGACTGCCGGTTCTGTAGCTGCCGGTGTGATCGCCAAAAAAATTCTAAAGCAGGACTTGAATATCAATATCATCGGCTTTGTGGAACAAATCGGTAAAGTAAGATTCAACCATGACTTTCAGAATATCCGTATCAGAGAAATTGAAAGAAATCCGGTCCGCTGCCCAAACAAAGGCACTGCTAAAATGATGGAACAGCAAATTTTGGATGCTATGCGGGATGGTGATTCCATTGGTGGGATTGTCGCTTGTATGATTGAAAATGTACCGGTCGGACTGGGAGAGCCGATTTACGGGAAACTAAATGCTGATCTGGCCCATGCAGTCTTGAATATCAATGCATCCCGTGGGATAGAATTCGGTAAAGGATTTCAATCGGCTAATTATCGTGGCAGTGAACTGAATGATCCCTTTATCAATGAAAATGGTGAGGTCAAAACCGCTACCAATAATTGCGGCGGAATCCTCGGTGGTATTTCTGACGGAATGGATATCAATTTCCGAGTAGTATTCAAACCCACCTCGACCATTGCACATCCGCAAAATACAATCAATAAAAATGGGGAAGAAGTAGAACTGGCCGCGAAAGGCCGTCATGATCCCTGTGTCGTGCCCCGCGCGGTTCCCATAGTGGAAGCCATGGCCGCTATTACATTATGCGACCATTATCTCAGAAATAAAACAATATCTTAACCTGCGAGGTCTGCCAGAGATGTAGAACGATCATCCCTGATCGTTTAATATCTGATGTGAATGGTCAAGAAATCTTTCTTTGGGAGTCTGATTTTGAGCGAACAGGGATGTTCGCTCTACAAATTTTAATCCGACAAAATATTCTTTCCAAACTTGGTATTATATTTTCAATTGACTATTTTATATCATTAATAGGTTAAATGGATTCTCATAATATTGTTATGAGTTTTATTAAAGGGAGTGTTGGTTTGGTACGGCGAATTATTTT
>CAYTLS010000246.1:0-4693 GCA_964438745.1 uncultured bacterium | reverse complement strand
AAAAAAGGGCATCCAACCGGATGCCCTTTCCCAATTCAACTAATTCAACTAATTTAGCAATTTTAACTAACTCAACAGATCCAGCGAGATCAGACAGGTCATCAGTGCAAAATCCACTAATTGCTTGATTTCCACGTATTCATTGGCGACGTGAAACATTTCGTCATCACCCGGTCCCCAACCAACGGAAATCACGCCGTTGAGATTAAGGGTTTTGGCATAAGTGCCGCCGCCCATACCCATGGTTTTGGGTTTGAAACCGAGGACTTCTTCGCCATTTTTCTGAATCGCTTCTACGACATCATTTTTTGGATCAATAGCATGCGGTTCATTCCAGGCCATGCGTTCTACTGTGAATTCGCCGTCAACTTTATTGGCCAGTGCTTTCAGTTGGTTTGTGACTTTTTCTTCGGTCATGCCGGGAACCGTACGAATATCAATGATGATAGAGCAGGAGCCGGGGACAATGTTTGGCGCCGCGCCGCCGTGAATTTCTCCAAGGTTGATGGAGGGGTGACCCAGCACATCGTGCGGTTCGTAATCGAATTTCATCTTTTCGATTTCCGATACCAGTTTTGCCATCGGGAAAACCGCGTTTACGCCTAATTCCGGTGTGGAACCATGGGCCTGTTTTCCTTTGGATGTAATTTTGAAAACGGTGCGGCCTTTTTCCGCCACATCAATATTCACCATGTTTTCCCCAATATCGGGAATTACAGAATAAGTGGGATCGATCAGTTTTTCTTCCATCAGGTAGCCAATGCCGTAATCAATACCGTCCGGATCTTCGGCTTCTTCATCGGATAAAGCAGCGAGCATTAGCTGCCCTTTCAACTCATCAATTATGCCGGTATCCTTCAGCACTTTGCCGGCCACTAAAATAGAGGCTAACGGACCTTTGTCATCCAGAGTGCCACGGCCAAAAAGATTACCTTCTTTTTCGACAACTTCGTAGGGATCTGTCTCCCAGCCGTCACCGGAAGGAACAACATCCATGTGACCGGGCATCAGCAGTTTTTTGCCGTTTTCATTTTTCCCAAGGGTACCGATAATATTGGGCCGGCCTTCCTGGCGTGAAAATTCCTGGTATTCAATGCCGCTGCGATCGAGAAAATCTTTTACAATCGTACCACAACGATATTCTTCGCCACGAAATTTCAGATAGGGATGCTCCGGTAGTTTATCGGAAACCACATTGACAGTTTTTTCCTTAACCATGATTTTGGTTAAGTCAACGATCTCTTTTGTGATCTCCTCTCTATGGTCTTCAAAATATTGTTTGATTTTTTCTTTTGCGGACATATTCCCTCCAATTTGTTTAGCCCGCTAATCACGCTGATTATCGTGAAAAAATATTGGCGTTAATTCGCGTAATCCACGGGGATTTATTACATTTTAAAAAGCAGTATTTCTTTTAGAGAATTTTGGAAATTTTGTTCCATATTTATCAAATTTATCAAGGTTTAGACAAAATACAAATTATAGCAAGATTTTTTAAGAAAAAACTGGCGTTTAAATTTTAAAGAATTAAATTTGGTTTAATTAGATAATTTAAATCAATAAAAAAGAAAGGGTGGATATATGAGTAGCTCAAAAGACTTTATCTCATTGGAAAATCAATATGGTGCAAAAAATTATAAACCTTTAGACGTTGTCCTGACCAAGGGCAAGGGAATTTGGGTTGAAGATGTTGAAGGCAAAAAATATATGGATTTTCTTGCTGCTTATTCTGCTGTCAATCAGGGCCACTGTCATCCCAGATTAGTCAAAGTAATGAAAGAACAATGTGAAACACTGGCGCTGACTTCCAGAGCTTTTAGAAATGCGCAGCTGCCACAATTGGCGAAAGAACTTTGTGAAGTTACCGGCTATGATAAAATGCTTCCCATGAACTCCGGTGCCGAAGCGGTGGAAACTGCTATCAAAGCTGTCCGTAAATGGGCTTACACTGTCAAGGGCGTAGAAAAAGACAAAGCAGAAATCATTGTTTGCGCGGGAAATTTTCATGGCAGAACGACCACCATCATTTCCTTCACTGATGAAGAACAATATAAAGAGGGATTTGGCCCACTGACACCGGGTTTTAAAATTATTCCTTACGGAGATATCGACGCTCTGAAAAATTCCATCACGAAAAATACAGCTGCATTCCTGATCGAACCGATTCAGGGTGAAAGCGGTGTTGTAGTGCCTAAAGAAGGGTTTTTGAAGCAGGCCGAACAGGTTTGTAAAGATAACAATGTCCTGTTGGTCGCTGATGAAATTCAAAGTGGGCTGGGAAGAACCGGTAAATTATTTGCCTGCGAACATGAAAATGTAAAACCGGATATCATTATTATCGGTAAAGCGCTGTCCGGTGGTATGTATCCCGTGTCAGCAGTAGTGGCTTCAGAAGAAGTATTGAACGTATTCAATCCCGGCGATCATGGCTCCACATACGGTGGAAATCCCCTGGCTTGCTCCGTAGCCAGAGAAGCGCTGAAAATTCTGGAAGATGAAAATTTAATTGAAAATTCTGCCAAATTAGGTGATTACCTGATGGAAGAATTGAAAAAGATCGATAGTTCTAACATCGATTTGATTCGTGGCAAAGGACTATGGGTCGGTATCGTGTTAAAAGAAGAAGCCGGCGGCGCCCGTAAATACTGTGAAGCATTGCAGGAAAAAGGTGTTCTGGCCAAAGAAACCCATCAAAATGTCATCAGAATCGCACCGCCACTGGTCATTACCAAAGAAGATATTGACAAGGCTGTAGCCATTCTGAAAGAAGTGCTAATGTAAACTAATATAGGGAGAGCAATTTATGAGTTATGTATTTGAAGGCTTAAAACCCGAACGATTCTGGAAAATTTTTTACGATTTCAACCAAATACCCAGAGAGTCAAAGCATGAAGAAGAAGCTGCGGCCTGGTTGGTTGATTTTGCCAAAAAGCTGGATCTTCCGGTTCAACAGGACGAAGTAGGAAACGTTCTGGTTACCAAGCCTGCAACTCCGGGGCATGAAAATGCACCGAAAGTATGTATGCAGGGACACATTGATATGGTCTGTGAAAAAAATAAAGATGTTGACCATGATTTCCGTAAAGATCCGATCAATATGAAAGTTGAAGAGGGATTTGTCAGAGCGGAAGGCACTACCCTGGGCGCTGACAATGGTGTTGGTGTAGCGGCGGCCTTGTTGGTCATGGAATCCAAAGACCTGGTTCATCCGGCTATGGAGTTTTTATTCACTATTGATGAAGAAACCGGCCTTACCGGTGCCAATGCCCTGAAAGAAGGTTTTGTCACTGCCGATATCCTACTCAATGGCGATTCTGAAGAAGATGGTATTCTTTTCGTTGGTTGTGCCGGTGGAAAAGATACTCAGATGGAAAAAGAGATCGAAAAAGTTGACACCCCCAAAGATAAAAAAGCACTGCGCTTTTATCTGGAAGGATTTAAGGGCGGACACTCCGGTCTGGATATTCATAAAATGCGTGCTAATGCTGTGATTCAACTGAATCGTGTGTTTGCGGCATTGAATGAAAAATTCGACCTCAATCTGTACAAATTTGATGGTGGTACAAAACACAACGCGATTCCCCGTGAAGCGGAATGTTTTTTCATGGCGAAGGATACTGATATTCCCGCAATTAAAGAACAGGTGGCTAAATGTCAGGACACTATTAATGCGGAATACAAACTGACAGAAAATCCGGCAACCCTGGCTGTTGAAGAAGCCTGTTGCGCACCGGAAAAGGTCTTTAGTGATGAATTCACCAAAACTTTTACCGATCTGATAAAGGCTATTCCTCATGGTGTTACCAATATGAGTGCGGCCATGCCCGGTGTTGTGGATACATCCACCAACCTGGCGATTGTGAAAGCTGACGAAAAACTGAAATTCTCACCAGTCAGCGCTCCTTCTCTGAATCCAAGAAAAATGAGATCGCAGCCAAAGTCAAAGCAACCGGTGAACTGGCGGGCTGTAAAACCGAACATCATGGCGGATATCCGGGCTGGAACCCAAATCCGGATTCTAAAATTCTGAAAACCATGTCAGCGGTTTATGAAGACCTGTTCGGTACCAAACCGGAATCAGCAGCAATTCATGCCGGTCTGGAATGTGGTATAATCGGTGAAACCCGCCCGGGAATGGATATGATCTCTTATGGACCTGATCTGAACAACCCGCATTCACCTTCCGAAGAAGTCAACATTGAAACAGTTGAAAAATTCTGGAAAACCACAGTGGAAACTCTGAAACGCGTGGCGGAAGGTAAATAAATAGAGTTCTGATTCCTAAACGTAATTTAGGATGAAGTAATATATTAAACCTCCGAAGTTTTCAAAACTTCGGAGGTTTTTTTATGCATTGATTTTTTAAATATTTAAAATAAATTATGGTTATAACAAAACACTTGGTATTTTTAATGAATGAATGGAAAGATATAAAAAACACAATAAAAAATTAAATTTTTTGGACAATTACAAGTGTTTTGGATTCACTATTTTTATCAATTTGGGTTATAGTCCTATGGGTTGTTAACTCTAAAATTATTAAGCCATTAAACATAACGGGTTTTGAAAGAATTGTAATATTAATATTTCAATTTTTATTTGTTTGCTCTACACTTGCTCCTGTAGCAATGACAATATATAAAGATATTAGAATTATGATGTTAAAGTATCAACAAAAAATACATAAAGAAAT
>CAYTLS010000245.1:0-4696 GCA_964438745.1 uncultured bacterium | reverse complement strand
ATTTATGATGATGAAGTACGCTTTAAACTGATGCGCGAACACGTGGAAACTATCGAAAAATCCATGAAACAGATTGAAGCATTATCAAAAGGTACCGGCAAAAATGAAAATCAACTGATCCGCTGGGTAATGAATAAAGATGATCATGCCAACCAATTATCAGAAATCGTGACCTATTATTTCCTGGCACAGCGTGTTAAACCGGCGGATAAAAACGATGATCATGCCTATGACAGTTACCAAAAACAGCTGGAATTGCTGCATAAGATTATGGTCCATGCCATGAAGGCTAAACAGACGATTGATCTGGAGCATGTTGAACAATTGAATGAACTGATCGATAAGTTTGAAAAAGCCTACAATCATAAGCACTAGATATCTGCAAAAATATTGTACCTGTTTCAGGCAATAATTGAATGATATATTGCAGGTGACGATTTCCATTGTCAATTATTGGTTTATATCCTAAACCTGATAATAGGAATTATCCTCTACAATAAAAAAAACTGAACCAGGTACAATATTTTATAATTTTATATCTACAATAATCGGTAAATGATCCGATGCCTTTTTCGTGAGTGTCGTTTTGGGTACTTTAACATTCTGCACAGATACTTTATCATTGGTAAACACGTGATCAATTCTAACTAACGGCCATCTGGAAGGAAAAGTTTTATATAGTTTACCCGGCGTTTTTTTCTGCACATCAGGATATTGTTTATTGAATTTTTTATATAGCCGGCACCAGGGCATTGTATTAAAATCGCCACAAATAGTCACGGGTTCATTTTCAATCTGTTCTAACCAATTATCACCCATCAAAGCGTGGAACTGTATGCGGCGTTCTTTTGTTCTCAGGCCAAGATGTGTGCTGATAATATTTAACTGTTTCCTCTGCAGATCAACTTTGATCCAGATTGCGCTGCGCGGCTCTATTTTTCTCTTGTGTTGCAATCCCGGTAGAATTTCCGCCTTTATTTTTTCAAAAGGAAAATGTGTCAGGAAAGCAATGCCATAGCGCTCACCATCTTTTTCCAGCGATGGTTGATAAAAATATTCCATATTCAGATCTTCGGCGATCAGTTTCGCCTGATCGATTTTATCGCTGCGTTTTTTCATAAAATCGACTTCCTGCAAGGCAACGAAATCCGGGCTATAGCGGGCGATAACTTTGGCGATGCGGCGATGACTGATATGCCGGTCAGTGCCGATACAGCTATGAATATTGTAGGACATAAGGCGAAAAAAATTTTTATGAGAATCAGACATTGTTATTAAAATCAGCCCTTTCCAAATACTCAAAAATCGCCTGACGCAGTTCATTTAATTTATAGTACTGCCGCCCTTCAGGTAATTTCATATCAAAACTATTGGGCTTGAGCACAAAGGCGTCAGTTTCGGCTTTTCCCGGGCCACCATGCGCACCATGCTGAACAACAAAAGAAATCGGCTTATCATCTTTTCGCCAGCCGGAGATAACAAAATCACCGGCATCTTCATGCCTGACAACCCTGTCCAGATCCGTCGCAACCTCACCCAGATAAGGATGATCTTCTCCTAATATTTTAGCTTTTGCAGCCGGCAATTCATACACACCTTCCGGATTAACCGCCATTACTTTTTCCGATTCCCCGATATACAAAACCAGCGGAATTTTCGCTTCACGCATCAATCGTTCTGCATATTGCTGTTTTCTTTCCGGTGATAACATCTCTTCCAGATAAATATGTCCCAAAGGTCCAATGGCCGTAGCCATCAATCTTTGGGGGCCATTTTTGAAATTTATAAAGGAACTGAGGTTCTGGTAAAACTTTTTACCAAGTAAAACCGATCGGAGGTTCTGAATACCATGTTTTTCATCAGTCGAATCACTTTTATCATTGACAAAAATATCATCGACGGCATCACTCATACTTTTTCCGGCAATTTTTGAATAGCTGATGATACCCTCCTGACCATGATCAGAAAATATAATTACTTTATAATCTCGTTTCTTTGATTTCCGGGCTGTGTGCCAAATGTCCTTGATGGATCGGTCAATGCCTTTCAGTACCCAATATGCGAATCCGGAAGAAGGGCCGCGGCGATGAGCATGCTCATCATATCCCATAAAATTAACATGCATAATTTCGACTCCCTGTCGAACATCATACTTGACGCTATCTTTCATTCTATCTCTGAGTAGGATAGTAATCGCCAACCGGCTCCCGATAAACTTAAATTCCTGAAAAAAATTATGCCGGTAAAAAAGGCCTTTGATAAAATCATAAACTCCCAGGAATAATTCCGCCACCAAAAAAAGAATAGACTTCAAAAATGTCTTAATAGAATTATACAAATTCAAAACAATATTTTTGAGTGACAAGGCTTTCAAAAGTCTTTCTTTTCCAAAAGAAACAATACAATAATTGGCTTTTAAAGCGCCGCCGGAATAAATATTACCATAAGAACTACCATTCTTTAAAAGCGGTTCACCCATTCCAGACAACTTTTCTTCGACACGGGTGGCGTCTTCAGGAAAATACATACGCCGGATTTCTTTTAATTTGTGGTCACGAAAACTAAAGGAAGGAACCATTGATTTAATGCCATAAAATAATTCCCCCTGAACAGCCGGAGTTGTCGTGGGAACGCCGGTGTACATGGGATACACTTCATAGTTTTGTTTGGTCAAAAGTTTGGTCAAAAAAGGCATCTTTTTCTTTTCTATGGCGGCTTTCAGATGGTTTTTGCTCAAGCCATCAATTTGTATTATAATAATACCTTTCTGCTTAACATGGTTTCTTTTTCTAATTTTTTTATCCTTCGTTTTCTTTATTTTTTGGAACAGATAATAGCGTATCCTCAATTGTTTCTTTTGCAACCAGTGCTTTTTGCGCTATCAATTCCCATTCGGTTTTCAGCATTTGCAGGGTATATTCCCAATCATCTTGTTCTTTCTGACCAAGTGTATCAGCGCCACTTTTCCGGGAGATCATCGCCTCGTAGAACTGCTCCATCTTACGTGCGGAATTCTGTCGGGAAAACTTTTTTGCTGTTTCCAGTGCTGACTGGTTCCATTTTGTTGATTTTTCTTTTGATTGCGACAATTTCTCAATAGCACTTGCAAAATCATTTTCGGAAGCATCTTCTGGCAGCATATAGCCATTTTCACCATCTATCATTACGTCCCGCACACCGGAGGCTTCCAGCGCCACTACCGGTTTACCGGCTGCCATAGCCTCAGTCAGCACCATGCCCTGAGTTTCTGTTTTAGAGGCAAAAACAAAAATATTCATAGCATTATAAAAATCGCTGAGTTCCTTCCCTTTGACTGTTCCGGGCATCACTAATTTATCTACTATATTTTTTTCTTTGAATATCTGTTGAATGGACGATTCATCAGGCCCGCTTCCGGCGATCATAAAAACCGCCTTCTCCTTTTCTTTTAAAAACGCTGCGGCGGAACGCGCCAGAAAAGCCAGGTTTTTTTCCGGTGCCAGCCGGCCGACATGACCAATACCAAAGGTATCGTCCGGTAATCCAATCTTGCTGCGGTAATCCTCGCCATTACCTTGTCTGAAAAATTCCATATCCACACCTGTAGGAATGACTTTGATCGGTGTTTTGACACCACGATTTGAAATCAATTGTCGAATACTGCCGCTGGGGGCGATGACACCAGTGCAATAGTTAGCATATTCTGTGGCTAAATTGATTACATATTTTTTCAGCAATTCAGAATCCAATGGAACATAGTGGGTGTAATCTTCATAGCGAGTATGATGTGTAAAAACAATCGGCAATTCCCGACGATGGGCCGCCCGCAGAGCAGCATCACCCAATAAAAATGGATGATTGCTGTGAATGATGTCCGGTTGGAATTCATCAATTTTTTCATCAATCAGAAAGGGCAGCGCGATACGAACGGAAAAATCACTGCCATTAAAATTTTGGATCGCCGGCACCCGCAGAATTTTTTCCTGATCTTCGCTTTTTTCATCATATCCCTCGAAGGTTGGTGCAATAATGAGGACTTTATGCCCCATTTTGCGTAAATCCTCAGAAAAAAAGCGCACAGACCGGGCTACACCGCCGACATGAGGATAATAGGTATTGGTAAACATACAAATATTCAAATTATGACTCCTTCAATCGATGTGTTTGTGTAAAATCATTTATTATATCCTTTTTATAACCGGGAATATTAACAATAACTTCCGGCGCATTATCATGCCAGTTTACATCAAGATCAATATAATAATTCTCCTCTTTATAATAAATTTTTATCATGATTGTTCCAAAGTGTGTCAGGGAAGGTCCATAAAACAATTCATCCTGAGCATTCAGCCATTTCGGAAAAATACCGGAACCAATAATAACTTTTTTTTCTTCTTCACGGATGAATAAATTTCGCACCATCAAAATCCATTCGGCGGCGGCCCAGCCATGCTGTCCATCACCCATGCAGCCGCCCAGTGTAAGAGGATGAATCGCTTCGGGCCATTGTCCTGTATCGGTTGCAAGCGCCGCAACAGCGTCGATAATTTCACGATATCTTTCATCTTCCTTGCGCAACAGGGTTTGGGCAATTTCCAGAGAGAGATAAGCATTGATTCCGGAATGAATCATATCCTGAAAAAATCCACCGGACTGAAAACAATTGTCCAGTAAAAATTCTACGGTTTGACTGATCTGCCCGTTATCGGGATTGGTC
>CAYTLS010000244.1:0-4704 GCA_964438745.1 uncultured bacterium | reverse complement strand
AATTTTCCCGGCAGGAATTATTTTAAGCTGTATTATTCATAAAAATATAAATAATGCCCGCTTCGCGCCGATATGTTTACTTCGGAAACTATCAGGATTATCCTGAATATCATTCCATGAATTTTCTAAATTAATTTCATCAGGTTTTTATCAAAAATTATTAATTTTCTACACCTTGTTTGGATAACTTGAAGATTCATGAATAATTCAGGATAAATTTTCTTTTTTCAACCATTTAATCTATATTGTAAAATGATGTTGACTAAAAAAACTATTAGAATTCTGATACCGGTCATTTTTCTATTTTTTTTACTGCCCTTAAAGGCCGGGGCCAACACTTTTAAAATCCCCTTTAAAAATAGTGGACACCTGATCCTGATCAAAGCAAGACTTAATGGCAAGGAGCGGAACTTTGTCTTTGACACCGGCGCCAAAACCCTGGTAATCAATAAAAAGTATACTGATAAAGCAACCCCGGGTTCAGGAAAAAAGTATAAAATCAGAGGCATTCACGGACGGGTGGCGAATGTCAGTGACCAGAAAGTAAAAAAGTTTCAGTTGGGAGCAATTGAAAAAACTGATTTTATGGCCCTGGTTATGGAATTTAGCGTAATGGAAAAAATCCTCGGCAAACCGGTTTACGGCCTGATCGGATATGACATCTTTTCTGATTATGATATTTTTATCGACTATGAAAATAATTCACTGACCTTTATTCCGGAAGAGGAATTTATGATTTTCTGGAATAATAATATAGTCAATCAACCCTTTTCCTTTGTGGATATGATAATGAATCACCATATCCCCGTTGTTCAGGCTAAAGCCGGCGAAAAACGGATACATTTGGGAATTGACACCGGCGCCGCGCGAACATTACTGGATAAAAATGCCACAGATGTGATCCATTATGAATTTCAGGACTTTGGCAGCCGAGATCTGGTTGGTGTGGAAAATGAAAGCCAAAAAACGACTAGTGGAAAAATTCGTAAAATTTCAATCGGTACCCAAGAATACAACAATATTGAAGTTTTAATTAAAGATTTGTCCCATTTGAATGATAATATTAATGAAAGCATAGACGGCCTGATCGGTTATGATATTTTGGGTAGACAAAAAACTTTGATCAGCTATAAAAATAAAAAAATCGTTTTCATTAAATAATTACCGGTCACAAGAATTTGTTAAAACACGGATTATGGAGCATTTAAAATGAGACTAGATATAAAAATAATCATACAGGGCATTTTATTAGCTATCCTTTTATGGGTGTTTGATGCTGTCATTGATACCATCGCCTTTTCCGATAAATCTTTCTGGGCATTATTAATTTATGATATTCCGCCACATGATGTTTTTAGCCGGTTAATTTTTATTGCTCTTTTTCTAACTTTTATTGTTGTACTCTCCATACAAATGAAAAAACTATCCGAGTCCAATGCTCTGTTAAGCGAACGGAATAAAGAATTATCCTGTATCTATACGTTCAAAAATGATTTACAAAAATTCACAGACCTGGAAGCCATCTGCAAGAATTTGATCGCTAATTTGCAAAATTCCATCCAATATCCGGACATCGCGGTACCGGTAATTGAGATCTTTGGCCAGACGTATCAGCATGAAAAATACACCAATATACTGGACCATTATTTAGCCAGTGATATTATTCTGGAAGGAGAAAAAGTCGGTGCGATCAAGATATATTATACAAAAAAGAAGGCCTTCCTGATCCCGGAAGAACAAAATTTACTTGACGGGCTCACAGAATCTTTCAGCAATTGGCTCAAACAAAGGCGTTATAAAACCAAAATCCTCGAAAGTGAGGCGAAATTCCGCGCCTTGTTTGAAAATGTCAATATTGGTATCGGACTATACCGGATCATTACCGATGAGAACAATACCGCTGTTGATTTTGTATATCTGGATGTCAATTCGAAATATGAAGATTTGACTGGTTTGGATAGCAGGGATATCCTGGGCCGTCGCGGCAATGAGATTATACCCAATATTGAAAACGCCTGGGTTGATCGGTTTGGCAAAGTTGCCCTTAATGGTATTTCAATAGACTTTGTTGATTATTCAGACCATCTCAAAAAATACTGGGAAGTCAAAGCTTTTTCTCCCAAGCCGGGACAATTTGCCATTGTACTCACCGACATAACGGAACAAAAGAGAATCAATGATGAACTTATCAATTCCAAAACAATGCTGAATAATGTTTTAAATACCATTCCGGTACGGGTATTTTGGAAAAATATAACCGGACGGTATATGGGCTGCAACCAGTTGTTCGCGGAAGATGCCGGTTTAAAGTCACCGGAGAAAATAGCCGGCAAGACTGATTATGATTTTTTTGCCAAAACAGATGCGGAATTCTACCGCCAGGATGACCAGGATGTTTTGGATAGTGGCGAGGCAAAGGTGAATTATCAGGAGCCTCTGACAAAACCCGATGGCACAAAAATATTAAGAAATATAACAAAGATCCCATTACGGAATAATTACGATAAGATCATCGGTGTTTTAGGCACTTACAGTGATATTACCCACCTCCGGAAAACAGAAAACGCCCTGATCATGAATGAAAAAAAATTGAACACCCTGTTTGAAGCCATGACCGAGATGGTGGTTTTGCATCAACTCGTTTACGATGTTGATGGCCATCCTGACAACTATATGATCACGGATTGTAATCAGGCTTTCAGTGATGTTACGGGAATAGATAGAGAAGCAGCTGTGGGCAAGTTGGCAACCAAGCTGTATGGTACCCCGGAACCGCCCTATCTGAAAGAATTCAGCAAAGTGGCACTCACAGGAAAAACTTTTCAGTACGAGACTTATTTTGAACCCATGGACAAACATTTCATCATCTCAGTTGTTTCACCGGAAAGAGGACAATTCGCCACCATTACCAAGGATATTACGACAATAAAAGACTATCAGGAAACACTCTACACGAAAAACAAGGAACTGGAAAATTACCTCTATATTGCCTCCCATGATTTACGCTCTCCACTGGTCAATATTCAGGGATTCAGTAAACGGTTGGAAACCATTGCCGATAATATTGCAAAAATTATAAGAAATGAGGAGAACAGGGAAGTCCAAAATCAAAAATTAACCCGCATTATCGAAAATGAAATACCCAAAACTCTCAACTTCATTTTCTCCGGCGCCACAAAAATGGATAAACTGATTAACGGGCTCCTGCAATTATCCCGTACCGGCCGTTCACAAATGAATATTCAGCAAGTTGATATGGAACAATTGTTCAAAAATATCCTGCAAACCTTCAATTTTCAATTGGAAAAAAGCAATGCAATAATTAATATAAGCAGTTTAAAGCCTTGTTATGGTGACCCTGATTTACTGAACCGGCTCTTTTCAAATATTATCAGCAACGCAATCAAATATCGTGATACAGACAGGCCTTTGAAAATTGATATATCCTGCCGCGTTT
The DNA here is from genome assembly GCA_964438745.1 of uncultured bacterium. Taxonomy (GTDB): domain Bacteria; phylum Fidelibacterota; class UBA2242; order UBA2242; family JAFGTP01; genus JAFGTP01. Next base: position 1,247 of record CAYTLS010000244.1, on the reverse strand, counting down.
TTCGCAAAAGAGTGATTTACAGCATTTCTGATAATGGTATTGGTATTAGCCCGCGGCATATTGACAAAATATGGGATATTTTTTTCCGGGGTCGTGCGGATCAGACAGAAGCGGGCGATGGCATCGGGCTGAGTCTGGTTAAGCGCATTGTAGACAAGCACAAGGGCGCTATTCGTGTTGAGTCGCAGAGTGACATCGGCACTACTTTTTTTATTGAGTTACGTAAGAATGAATTTATTACCGAGGGGAATGGAGAACAAAATGGGCAAATACAAAGAACTTAAAATATTAATAGCTGAAGATGACGATGGCCATGCGGAACTGATACAGCAGGGTCTGAGAGATTCCGGTGTTTGTAATGACATCCGGCGGTTTTCAAATGGCGAGGATACCTGGAATTTTTTATTAGAGGAGAAAGATAATCCGGAAAATACTTTTTTATTATTACTGGATATCAATATGCCCCTGATGGACGGCGTAGAAGTATTGCAAAATATGAAAAAAGATGAAATTCTGAAAAAAATCCCTGTAATCATGCTCACCACTACAGATGACCCCCGGGAAGTTGAAAAATGCTACGCGCTCGGTTGCAACGTGTACATTACAAAACCAGTCGATTTCACAGAATTTTCTGATCGGTTAAACAGATTGGGGTTATTTGTTCAAATCGTCAGTGTTTGATGAACTCAAAGCAGAAAGGGTATTATGCTTGTTTTAATTGTTGAAGATGATCAAGGCCTGGTAGAACTGGTTTCACACCTTTTAGAAGACTTGCAATATGATACAATCCATGCATCCACTGCAGATGCGGCGATTCATCTTATCAAAGAAAACAACCCTGATATCATGATTCTGGACTATATCCTCAAAAACCAAAAAAGTTCTGAATTGCTGAAAGAATTACACCATAAAAATATCAAAATCCCACCTTTTGTCGTCACCACCGGATTTGGTGATGAGAAAGTCGCTGTGGATATGATGAAGATGGGCGCATCGGAGTACCTGGTGAAAGATATCAATTTTATGGAGATGCTTCCCCAAGTTATTAATAAAATCAAACAAGATATAATAAACCGGCAAAAATGGCAACAAACTGAAAGGAAACTGAAAAAAACACAAGTTTTACAAGCGACAATACTGGATGCAATGGATGAATCCGTTGTCCTGTTTGACCAAAATCTGACAGTCCGGTATATGAATAAAATGGCTTTTGATGCCTGTCAAAGATTAAATATACCAACGAATGT
>CAYTLS010000243.1:0-4705 GCA_964438745.1 uncultured bacterium | reverse complement strand
ACAGCCACCAATGTCATATTCCTGCCCGGTTTTCAGTTGATGAAAATGGATTTCGGCCGGCATAGATGACAGTGGCACCGGAAAGAAAGGAGATGATTGCTGCTGTGTAAAAACCTGTTCTAAATTAGGATGAAAGCCGTAAATATTAATCCTGTTGCCGGGGATAAATGCCGGTACAAAAAAGGGAAAGCCCTGAATATGGTCCCAATGGGGATGAGAAAGAAAGATATTGAACACCTGCCCGGATTTTTTTCCACCGGAATTTGCAATTACATGATTCCCCAATTCTCTCAGCCCGGTGCCGGCATCGAAGATCATAAATTCGTCATCTTGCCGAAACTCTACGCAGGCGGTATTACCGCCATAGGTTCCGCGAACATGAAAGGGCAATTTTTCTAAATCACGGCCATTCTTAATCAATTGGAGCGCCTGATTCAATTTTTCATCAATCGCAGGTTGCGTGATCGGTTTCGGAATTGATCCTCTTGTTCCCCAGAAACAAATTTCCATCAATGAATTCCTTATATAGGATTATCTTTCGTTCACATATTTACAGGATTACACGGATAGGAAATCATCGTATTTCCCTTAAAATCCGGCTGCCTGTCCATCTTTGCGGGATTCCGACGCGCCGAAATAGACTTTATTTTGGCTGTCCCATTTAATTGCCTGGTAACCGCCAAATCCACCGGACATATATTGTATTTTATGCCCACGTTTCAGGAGCTCTTTGATAACATCATACTCAAATCCTGATTCCAGGTAAACAATACCGCCGTCAGTCATCTTGTGACCGGTGGGGTTTGATGAACCACCATGACGAATGCGCGACGCGTCGCCGGCTTCCTGTAGATTCATTCCAAAATCAATAATATTCATCACGATCTGGACATGGCCCTGGGGCTGCATGGAACCACCCATGACGCCGAAACTCAGCCAGGGTTTCCCATCTTTGGTGATAAAAGCGGGAATAATGGTGTGAAATGGCCGCTTGCCCGGCGCGTAAACATTATTATGTCCTTTTTCCAACGTAAACAGTTCACCGCGATCCTGTAAAACAAATCCCAGTTTCCCCGGTGTCATGCCTGAGCCCATGCCACGGTAATTGCTCTGAATTAATGAAACCATGTTCCCATCTTTATCTGCAACGGTGAGATAAATTGTATCTCCATCCTTAAGTTTCGGCTCATCAATTCTGCGGGCGGCTCTCTTTGGATTGATCCTTTTGAATTGCTCATAGCCATATTTTTCTGATATCAGACGGTCAACCGGTACATCAGCAAAGTCCATATCCGCGTAGTATTTCGCCCGGTCTTCAAAAGCCAGTTTCTTCGCTTCTACAAAAGTATGGATATGATCGGCTGTTCCAAATCCCATGGATTGAATATCAAAATTCTCCAGAATAGTTAAAATTTGCAACGCTGCAATTCCTTGTCCGTTAGGCGGTAATTCCCAAACATCATAGCCCCTATAATTACAGGAGACCGGCTCAATCCATTCCGATTCATGCGACGCCAGATCTTCATAGCTTAAAAATCCGCCCTGCTCTTTCATGTAGGCGGCAATCTTTTTGGCGATTTCGCCTTTATAAAATTCATCTCTCCCCTTTTTAGCGATCGTTTCCAGCGTGTTCGCCAGGTAGGGATTTTTGAAAATCTCCCCTTTTTGTGGCGCTTTCCCATTGGGCATGAATATTTCGGAATAACCATCATACTTTTTTAGTCTTTTGGCGCTCAGCCCCCAATAATAAGCGATTAATTCACTAACAGGAAATCCTTCCCGCGCGTAGGTAATGGCCGGCTTTAGGATTTCTGCCATTGATTTTGAGCCAAATTTATCATGCAATTCAAACCAGCCGTCAACACAACCGGGCACTGATACCGGCAAAGGGCCGTAGGGCGGAATAGACTTATAATCATTATCCAAAAAATAATCTAGCGTCAGGGACTTTGGTGAACGACCACTGGCATTGAGACCATGAAGTTTTTGGGTTTTAGCATCCCAGACAATGGCGAATAGATCACCACCAATGCCATTACCGGTAGGTTCCATTAATCCCAGCGCAGCATTAGCAGCAATCGCAGCATCTATAGCATTACCGCCATCTTTCAGTATATCCAGGGCAATTTGCGTCGCCAATGGCTGGCTGGTACAGGCCATTCCCTGCTGAGCAATGACTTCCGAGCGAGTCGCAAAGTTCTTCCCTGTTATTCGATCGGCAGCAATGATAACAACCGGTAGCAACAGAAATAGTAATATTTTTCTCATCAGTTTTTTCCAATTTTCATTTATTATATTATACCTGTTCAACATAGTCAACCTATATTTTTTTAGCAAAATATTTTTAATAAAAAATTTCCTGGTCGTATTTGAACAGGTATTCGAAAATCAGAGCATTATCAACGTTGATAACAAAAAGTTTGTGACAGCACTAATTATAGTTATATACCGTATCCGGTTTCCGATGTTAAAATATGATAAATTATACATAAATCTGGAAACAATGGGAAATTTTATTTTTGATTCAGAAACAAAAAAAGCCTTGATAAACAAGACTTTAGGATTGTGGGCCCCCGGGGATTTGAACCCCGAACCGACGGATTATGAGTCCGGCGCTCTAACCGTTGAGCTAGGGGCCCTGCAAAGTTGTTTCGTTCTCTAGAAAGCGGGCTAAATTTATGTGGAATTATTATTATTCACAAGTAAAAATTGGCATTTTTTAAAGGAAGTTGACCAATTGTTTAAATCCATTCAGGTTAAGTGCTTCCGGCCTTTTGCCGAGATCAACCGGACAATCCTCACGATCATCAGGCAGAATACTTTTCAAAGAATTTCGCAGAGTTTTCCGGCGTTTATTAAAGGCCATTTTCACGACCTTTTGAAGTTTTATGAAAAAGTCATAGTTTGTTTCCTTATCTTCAAAGGTAATGGAGAAAAAAGAGGACGTCACTTTCGGCACCGGACGAAAAACATTGGGTGATACATCAAAATGAATCTTCGGCTTACCAAAGTAATGACTGAGTACCGATAAGATGCCATAGTCCTTATTCCCAGGTATAGCAGTGATCCGCTTGGCAAATTCCTTCTGCACCAGAAAATAGACGCCCTTTATAAAAGGTGCATTTTGATAAGCGATTTCCAGCAAGGGACTGGTAATGTTATAGGGTACATTGCCGGTATATTTGACTCTTTTACCCGCTTTAAAAATCTGGCTGAAATCAAATTTTAGTGCATCGCCATGATAAAGTTTAAAATTATTATAATCAGCAAACTTGGTATTCAGATCTTCAATGAGATCGTCATCCAACTCAATCGCATGGACAATCGCCCCTGCTTTTAATAATTCTTCTGTCAGTGCGCCTCTCCCCGGCCCGATTTCAATGATCTCTTCTTCGGGGCGGGGATCAATGGCAGCAGCAATTTTTCTAAGAATATTGGGATCAATGAGAAAATTTTGGCCGAGTCGTTTTTTGGCGTAGGGTTTCATGATCAGAGGCTAAAAAACCGGTTAGCAATTTCGGTGGTGATCTCAGCCACCTCTTCAATAGACAAACTTTTTAGGTCAGCCACTTTGTCAGCGATAAATGGAATGTTAGCCGGTTCGTTGGTTTTGCCACGGCGTGGTTCCGGCGATAGAAAAGGACAATCGGTTTCCAGCATCAGTTTTTCAATGGGAGTTGCCTGAACTGCTTTGTGCCCTTTTTTATTATTCTTGTAGGTAATGTTGCCTGTAAAAGAAATCATCAGGCCTAAGTCCACCATTGTTTTAGCGTAATCAGCATCACTACCGAAACAATGCATGACGCCATTACTATAGCCGATTTTTTTCAGAATTTCCAGGGTATCATCATCAGCAGCGCGGTTATGAATGATCATCGGCAGGTTCATGGACTTTGCCATTTCGATCTGTTCAGGAAAAAACTTCTTTTGCAGGTCATGGGATGAGTAATTGCGATAGTAGTCCAGGCCAATTTCTCCAAGTGCGACTGTTTTCTCATAGGTTAATAACCGCTCCAGTTCTTTCTGCCATCCCTCTTTTGCATTTTCAATATCATGGGGATGGTAGCCGGCGGCGGCATAAACGTTATCAAATTTCTCGGCCAGTTTTATAGCAGCAAAGGAATTCTGTATGTCAGTACCGACAACGATTATTTTTGTGACATTGCTTTTTAATGCTTCGGCAACCACTGCTTCATGGTTTTTCAGGAGTGGGTTGTAATTTAAATGGGCGTGTGTGTCGATGAATTGCATAATTGACTTACTTTATTGTTAAACTACTTCGTAGTTAATCTCATTGGTTTTGGTTTCTATGGGTTTGCCCCCATAGTTATTTTTGTTTAAGTCCTTTGGACTTAGTGATTCATAGTTTAAAAAACAATCCGATTATTCTGTATAATCAGTTTTCGCATATTTCGTTTATTTCGTGGTCTAAAAACTATTTCTTAACTGACTCTAGACCCCGGTTTCATTTCACGGTCCGGTATCAGTACAGCCAGTTTCTTTTTGTGTGACGCCGCCAGGATCATACCCTCGCTCTTAACCCCACGAATTTTCGCAGGTTTCAGATTCGCCACAATGATCACTTCCTTACCAATCAATTCTTCCGGGTCATAATGCTTAGCGATTCCGGCTACCAGTTGTCTCTCTTCGGAGCCGGCATCCACTGTGATTTTTAACAATTTATCAGCATTTTCGATTTTTTCAG
>CAYTLS010000242.1:0-4706 GCA_964438745.1 uncultured bacterium | reverse complement strand
TGCCCTTTTTGCTGGGCATTTTCGGTATGCTGACACACTTTCAGCGGGACAAAAAGAAAGCCCTCAGTGTGTTGGCGCTCTTCCTCTTTACCGGATTCATGATCCTGCTCTATTTAAATCAACCGGATCCCCAACCCCGTGAAAGGGACTATTCCTATGTGGGCTCCTTTTTTGCCTTTTCTATCTGGATCGGTATCGGGGCCGCCGCCATCCTGGAAACCATGGCAAAATTGAAAAAGAAAGATTTGCGCAAAGGCCTGACCTGGGCAATGACAATTTTGCTGATCATCGCTCTGCCTTTGAATGTATTGCGCGCCAATTATCATGAACATAGCCGCTGGGGAAATTATGTGGCTTCGGACTATTCCTATAATATTTTGAATACCTGTGAAGAAAACGCGATCATCTTTACCAACGGTGACAATGATACTTTCCCCCTTTGGTATTTGCAGGAGGTGGAAGGCGTACGCCGGGATGTGCGGGTGGTCAATCTGAGTCTGCTGAATACCCATTGGTATATCAAGCAATTACAGACCCATGAACCACAAGTGGATATTGGCAATATGAGTGAAAAAGCCATCGAACGGCTGACAGTCATTCCCTGGAAAGCGCAGACCATTGAAATTGATCCGCCAAAAAATTCCGATATAGACCCGCTGCGATGGAAACTGGAACCCACCATCATGGGGCGCGGCCTCAGGGTTCAGGACCTGATGATCCTTCAGATCATGCAAAATAACAACTGGAAACGACCGATCTATTTCGCCGTAACAGTTAGTACCAACAATATGCTCGGTCTCAGACCTTATCTGCAAATGGAAGGACTGGGCTGGCGATTACATTCAGAAAAAGTGAAGTCCCAGATTGATGCCGACCGCATGAAAGAGAATATCATGGAAGTCTACCGCTACCGGAATCTTGACAATCCTGATGTTTATTTCAATCCGAATATTCAAAAGCTGGTGGGAAACTACCGTTCCGGATTTTTTCAGCTGGCCATCCATCAATTGCGGGGCAAGAAATACGATGAGACAATGGAAACCCTGGAAGCCATGGAAAAATTCATGCCGGAAGCGGTTCTTCCCATTGACAATGACCAGGTCTACTTGCAGCTGGGCCTGCTCTATCATGAAGCCAAGCGAAAAGCCGGTCTGATCGGTGAAAGTGACCAGGAAGAAGTGGACACCGATAAGGGCCATAAACCTCTGAGCCTGGAAAAACGGCTTGACCATCTGATCGCCGAAGCAAAAGAAGAGAAAGATGTCAATCGTCTGGTTGAATATACAGGGATCTATATCAGCCAGTTAAATCAACCGGAAAAAGCGGTGAATATACTGGAAAACCTCAGGCTGGAATATCCAAATCAGCCCCGGGTACTGGTTTACCTGGTACAGGCCTACGAACAATTGGAAGACTATGAAAATGCGGTGGAATTACTGAACAGCTGGCTGGAAGATAATCCGGAAGATAATCAGGCCCGGCAAATGCGTGAAAATTACAAACGAATGATTAAAAACGCTATCGTTGACACCGTACAAAACTAGAAATTTGACAGATGACTAAAACTGCTGATGTTTCAGTAATTATTCCTCACTATAATGGTGAGGCAATTTTAAAAGATTGTTTACGATCATTATACCAATCCACAAGAGTTGCCCTTGAGGTGATTCTTGTGGACAATGGTTCCTCGGACAATAGTGTAAAAATGGTCCGCGAAGAATTTCCCGACGTCAATATTTATCAACAAGCAGAGAATCTGGGCTTTGCCGGCGGCTGTAATGCCGGTATTCAGAAAGCCACTTCCCGCTATATACTCATTTTAAATAATGATACAACCCACAAGGATAACTGGATAGAATATTTACTGGAGACCTTGATCACTGATAAAACAATTGCCGCTGTTCAGCCGAAACTGATCTCCTACCAAAACCGCGCGTACTTTGATTATTCCGGCGCTAATGGCGGGGAAATGGATATTTTCGGGTTTCCTTTCGCCCGGGGACGCTTTTTTCAGCATATTGAAAAGGACAATCATCAATATGATAATGAAAACCGGGAAATTGTCTGGGCATCGGGAACAGCCTTTCTGGCCCGGCGCGATGTAATAACTGAGGCCGGCCTTTTTGACGATACTTTTTTTGCCCACATGGAGGAAATTGACCTGGACTGGCGGTTACGATTGATGGGATACAAAATCGCTGTCAATCCAAAAGCTGAGGTCTACCACCGTTCCGGCTTTACACTGGGCGCGGAATCTCCCTTTAAAAAATATCTCAATCATCGCAATTCGCTATACATGCTGCTGGCTAATTACAACTGCTCAACCTTGCTGTATATCCTGCCGGCGCGCATTCTGCTGGACTATCTGGCTGTACTGGATGCTGTGAGACGCTTTGATATGGGGCGGCTGACAGCTGTATTTAAAGCCCATTTTTGGTGCTTTTTTCATGCCGGTAAAATCCTCAAAAAACGGCAAAAAGTAAAGCGCTTAAGAGAGCAAACGGATAAACAAATCATGACTACCTTTTATTCCGGCTCCATTGCCCTGGCTTCTTTTTTGTTTGGTAAAAAGAAATATTCAGATTTATAAAATGTCACCCAATCTTCCATTTCCCATCGACCACAGATACTACCGGTATTCTCACTACATCAGAAAAAAGTTCGGCCAGAAGGTCTTTCGCATCGGGCTGGATTGCGGATTTACCTGTCCGGTGCGTGACGGGACAATTGCCACCAGCGGATGCCGCTATTGCAATAATGCCAGCTTCAGTGCCGGTGGAAACAACAAAATTTTATCAGTTCGAACACAAATCCAAAACAGATTGGTACAGACAGAGAATAAAAAGAAATACAAGTCCGGAAAATTTCTGGCCTATTTTCAAAGTTTCACCAACACCTATGCCCCGGTGGATAAATTGGAAAAATTATACCGGGAGGCATTGGATTTTCCGGAGATCGTCGGGCTTTGTATCGGTACGCGGCCAGATTGTTTGCCTGATGATGTACTGGAGTTACTGGCAGAGATTGCCAAAGACCATTATGTGAGTTTGGAGTTGGGGATTGAATCGGTTTATGACAAAACCCTGGAATGGGTAAGCCGGGGACATGATTTTGACACCACCCGTTCTGGAATTGAAAAAGCGGCATCCAAAGAGATCAACGTAAGCGGGCACTATATTTTTGGATTTCCTACAGAAAGCCGGCAGGAAATGCTGCAATCCACAGACCTTTTAAATCAACTACCGATAAAAGGATTGAAAATACACCACCTGCATATTGTAAAAAATACAGATCTGGCAACTTTTTACAGAAGCGACCCTTTTCATTTATTTACTGAGGAAGAGTGGGTTCTTTTTACAGCAGACTTTTTAGAAGCCTTGCGACCAGACATTGTAATTGAACGGCTTGTAGGTGATGCTGCGGGAGAGACACTGATGGCACCGCTATGGCAATCACCGAAAACACAAATTTTAGACCGCATACGGCAGGAATTGGAAGGACGGAATTCATATCAGGGAGGAAACGTTGAAAACAGGAAAATATGAGGTGACAATTGTCAATGCCGGCTACCTGGCCATGGACTGCGGCGCTGTCTTTGGTGTCGTCCCGAAACCGCTTTGGCAGCGGCAGGTTCAATGTGACGAGAAAAACCGGATGCTCATGTCGTTGAATTGTTTGTTGCTGGAATCCGCCGAAAAAAAGATACTCGTCGATACCGGCGTGGGCAATGGACTGGGTGAAAAATTACGAAAAATATACAATATTCAGGATAATACATCGATTGCTGATTCTTTGGCTGAAAAGGGATTGAAACCGGAAGATATCACCGATGTTTTGGTCACTCATTTGCATTTTGACCATGCCGGCGGCCTGATGGATTATTCCACAAAAGAGCCTTTTTTCTGGAATGCCCGCTATTATACCGGTAAACAACAATTTCAGTGGGCGCAATCGCCATCACTGATTGATCGCGCCAGTTATAAAAAACGCAATTATATGCCATTATATAAATCAGGCCAATTGCAATTGCTGAAACCTGGTGAGCAGCCCTTTGCGGATATTCGGCTTTATCAATCCACCGGGCATACACCGGGTTTGATTGCCCTGGAAGTTAAGGATAAACACAGCCCCGTTTATTACGGCAGCGATATATTTCCCACCCATTTTCATGTACCGGCAAATTATATATCCGCCTATGACCTTCACCCTCTGGATCTGCTGCGGGAAAAACAATTTTTCCTGAAAAAAGTCCAAAAAAACAGAGGAATTCTGATTTTTTCACATGACCCCGTAATTACAGCGGCATCAGTTGCAAATGTAAATAATGATTACCAAATTAATAAAACTTATAAGACAATCTGAAAAGACGAGATATGAGCGAAAAAGTATTAATATGTGATGATGAAGTCCAGTTGACAAAAATCTTCAAAGCCATTATTGAAAATGAAGGTTATGAATGCGATACCGCTTATAATGGTGAGGATGCCATTTATAAAGTTTTTGAAAAAGAATATGATCTGATTTTGCTGGATGTGCAAATGCCCGGCCTCGATGGGTTTGAGGTCTGTACCGCTATTAAAAAAAATGAGAAAAGCAAAGATATACCGGTGCTTTTCCTGACCGGATTAAGGGATTATGAAAGCCGGCTCAAGGGTCTGCAGGTCGGGGCCAATGATTTTATTTCCAAACCGGTAGAAGCGCCGGAG
>CAYTLS010000241.1:0-4718 GCA_964438745.1 uncultured bacterium | reverse complement strand
GTCAATCTATCGGTTTTTAATTTACGCGGCGAATTGGTGGATGTGATCGCAGATCGTGTTTACTCCCCTGGGAACCACCAAATTATATGGATAGCTAAAACCCTTTCTTCGGGAATATATTTTTATAAATTAGAGGCAGGTCATTACACGGCCGTGAAAAAAAGTATATATATAAAATAGAGGATATTATGACAACAACTTTTTCAACTTTGAATGTAATCAATCACCCTTTGATCAAAAACAAATTGGCCAAAATCAGAAGTAAGGATACCACTACTTTTGATTTTCGTTCAACTCTCAATGAAATCGCTTCTCTGATGGTTTATGAAATCACCCGGGAATTACCAACAGAAAAGAAAATCATTGAGACACCCCTGGAAAAAACCGAATGCGAAGTAATGACCAAAGCCATTACACTGGTACCTATTTTGCGCGCCGGGTTGGGAATGGTGGAAGGTATTTTACAGCTGGTACCCAATGCCCGTGTGGGACATATCGGTCTTTACCGGGATGAAAAATCGCTGGAGCCGGTGGAATATTACAAAAAATTCCCCTCCAATATGCCGGATTCAAAAATTATTATGATCGATCCGATGCTGGCCACCGGTGGGAGCGGATCAGCGGCGCTGAACTTTATCAAAAATTCCGGTGGCAAAGATATTTCCTTTGTCTGCCTGGTAGCTGCACCCGAGGGTGTCAAACGAATTATTAAAGAGCATCCCGATGTGCCGATTTATACCGCCGCTTTTGATCGTGAGCTCAACAACAAAGCCTATATTCTGCCGGGTCTGGGTGACGCCGGTGACAGAATTTACGGAACCGAATAATTTATGGATATTATCAAGGAGATTACCGCCATCGCGAAACCCTATTTTCATGATTCCCGCGGCAGCCATGACTGGGAGCATTCCAAGCGGGTCATGAAACTCGCCATTCATCTCGCAAAAGACGAGAGCGCCAACACTCAGGTCGTGCAGCTGGCGGCAATCCTCCATGACATTGGTCGCCAAGCCCAGGATGAATCCAATGGCCGGCTTTGCCATGCTGAAGAAGGGGCAAAGCTAGCAGCGGATATTTTGAATAAATACCCGTTGCCAAAAACTATTCGGGAGAATATTGTTCACTGCATCAAAACCCATCGCTTTCGCAATGCTCATGAGCCGGAAACCATTGAAGCAAAAGTGCTCTATGATGCCGACAAACTGGATTCAATCGGTGCCGTGGGCATTGGCCGCGCCTTTCTCTTTGCCGGTGAAATCGGCGCCAAACTACACAACCTAAATGCTGATATTGCCAATACAAAGGCCTATACCAAAGAGGACACAGCCTATCGAGAATTTGTTGTCAAATTGTCAAAGGTAAAAAATCGTATGCTAACTCCCGCCGGCCGCAAAATTGCCCTGGAACGGCATGACTTTATGGTTCGCTATTTTGACCGTCTGAATCTGGAGACTGAGGGAAAAATTTAAGAAAATTTCACTGAATAATTGACATCCTTATTATCAGCAAATAAATTAATAAATACATTATTTTCAGAAAGATAATTCATTTCTGATTTATTTTTAAAATGCGGTAATCACCTAAAACGATTGCAAATTATTTAATTTGAATTTGCACAATTTATAACCCGGGATGTCAAGGAACATGAAGAAGTTTTTCCTGATCATTGTTTTTACTGTGCCGTTGTTCGCTGCTTTTGAACTTCAACAACTGAATAGTGAAATTGTTGGGACAGGAGGAATTGTATCACTTCATCCCTTTGGTAATAATCCGGGGTTTTTCCCTGACGATTCCAAACTCTCACTTTCAACCAACTACACAAATTTATTCGGTATTAAAGATCTCCATTGCTGGGATTTGGGTCTCCAATACACTATTCGCCCCTCTATGTCTGCTTCTTTCAAAGCCAATTCTGTCGGTAGTGATGTTTATCAGGAAAACACCTATACACTCGGCTATAGTTATCGCTTTGGTATACCCATCGCAGCCGGCATTTCCCTCTCCTATTATGATCTGTCAGTAAGCGGATTTTCACGGGAGCAGGCAATCGGTCTGTCCTCGGGTATAATCTATTATCTGAATGACAATCTAAAAGCGGCCACCCTGTTTGGCAATTTCAATCGCCCAAGGATCTGCAACAAAAAAGAAGCACTGCCGGAATTTTTTGCTTTTGGTATTCGCTGGCAGGTGAATCCGTTTATTTCTGTCAGCTCTGAGATTTTCAAAGACACGCTCTATCCGTTTAATTTTCGTGTTGCCACCCAGCTAAAACCACTGAAGTTCATTCATTTATTTACCGGAATGCAAACCAACCCCGATCGTTTCTCCGGTGGTATATCAATCAATATCAGCAAGGTACAATTCACCTCAGCATTGCAATCCCATTTAAAACTCCCTAATACTTACTACTTCGGATGTTCTTTCATGCTAAAATAACAATTCTGATTATGTTTTGTACGCTTTGTCTAAAAGCAACAGAGATCACTCAATTGATCAGTGACGGTTATATTGAAATTAACACTGACAAAGAATCTGAATACGAAGCAATGCTGCTGGCCTATATCGATCAGCCTCTTTTATGGAAAGAATTAAGCAACAAAAGGATTGAGGAACTACCTATCAACTATTTTCTGCAATCCTCCTTAATTCTGTTTCATAAAGAGAATCAATCCATAAAATCCTGGCGGGAATTTCAACAAAAATCCGGCTTTTCCGATCTCGAAATGGAAACGATCAAATTGTTTATTCAATTGAATAAACCGGAAACCTTGTCGTTTAAATTTTATAATTTCAATGAGCTTCGACAGGACAAGGACTTTTCCATCAATAAAAATTTAATGCGGTTTATGGCCCATCATCCCAATGAATTACAAATCCGAGCTGTCCTTGAACGAGACCAGGGTGAACCCCACATCTATGATCATAAAAATTTTGCCGTGACAACGCCGGTATTGCTAAAGAATCGTCTCCAGTTTTGGTTGGGTTCTTTTCGGTTTAACTGGGGCACGGGACTCTTTTTTAATAGCAACCCCATGAACCTGATGCTGAATACCGGCAGCCCTTCCCTCTATCGCGCCACTGCAAAATTCCGGTCTTATGGCGGCAGTGATGAAAGTAATTTTTTATTCGGCTCCGCTATAAAATTTTCAACAAAATATGCTGATCTTTTCACCTTTTATTCCAAAAATCATCTGGACTGCCGGTTTGCTGGAAATTCCGTCTCTTCAGTGGACATGACCGGATTTCACCGGACGGCATTACAACTAAACAATCGCAATAAATTACAAAAAAGCAGCCTCGCCCTGGGCATTACCAAAGCAATACAAACTCTCGAATGCGGTATTCTGTTTCACAGCTCGGATTTTAATTTTCCGCTTTTAGCTTTTGATAACAGAAAGACACTCCGTGGACTGACCGGATATCACAGCTATCAAACCGCTGCCTTTTCGATGTCCGGCGAAATCGCTATGGCCGGCAACCAGACTTTTGGGCTAGCCCAATCGATCCAGTATCGTACAGATACATTCAGGTTTGGCTTTGGCGCCCGCTATATTGAACCCGGATTCCATTCTTTTTCCGGCAGTATTCTCCGTAATTTCAGCGGCCAACTGGAAAATGAAAAAGGCTTCTACGCTTTTATTGGCATTAAGCCTGGAAAACGAACAAAAATGGCTTTTTTTTCAGATTATTATAGCCGCATTATTCCTGCATCAGCTGGCAGTGATCTCACAAGTGGAAGTGATAGTGGATTTTATCTTAGGCAAAGAACCGGAGAAGGCGGTAGCACAGAAGTCAAAATTTCCCGAAAAAATGATACTCATACCGTCAAAACGACTTACAGTATTCGTACCAAAACCCAGATTGACAAATATATTTTCATTAATAATCGCTTAGTTTTTATCAATGACAACGAAAGAAAAAAATTGGATCAGGCCTACAACAGCTCTCTGCACATGGCTTTCAAGACCTTTGCTATTAATGTCGGAACAACCCATTATTTCGCAGAACACTACAGGATTTATATTTATGAGCCGGGAATTCCCTTTCGCTTCAATATGGTGTCGTTAGGTGGCACCGGACATCATTACTTCATAACCTTGAAATATCAATTCAATTCTTATATAGGCTGTTATTTTGCTGCCCGGCGTCAGGCAAAACTAATTTCAGACAAATATTCCCTACAATTACAATTGTTAGTTGCTTTATGACCTCAGGGTTATTAATTTTGCAGGTCATGTATAAAAAATTACTTTTAATACTAATCTTGTTGGTTGGAACATCATTATTCGCTGACTTGCAGATACAAATCAGCAATAATAAAGAAATAAATATCAAAACCGTCTATTTTGGTGAAACCGCCTATTATTCTGCAAACCAACTGGCTAACGAATACAATATCCGGATATATAATCGGAAAGCGACCGGTAAATTTGTGTTCTATTTTCCCAAAAATAAGGTCAAAGTAACGGCCAACAGTTCTTTTATCATGGTGGACCAAAATATTATTCACATGATTTCTCCCGCTATTCAAGCCGGGCAGGAAATATTTGTTCCGGTTCACTCATTCAATGATATTCTCAGTCGATATATTTATACTGATCTCAATTATACCTTTGTCGAAGATGATCATCCCTTGATTTTTGCTGTACCCGCCGATCAGCCTAAGCAACAAGTGGTTACCGCAGATCCCGGTGAAGTTTTCATTCAGGATATTGATT
>CAYTLS010000240.1:0-4721 GCA_964438745.1 uncultured bacterium | reverse complement strand
ACGACCGATATGTTTGATGGGATTTTCCGTCCCCAATCGAGCGATGATTTAAAAATGGTATTTGAGGAGCCGGAGGTGTATACCTTCATTGATATTTCCCAGATAAACAGCCGCAACCTGCAGCAGGCGCAGTGGGATTCACTGATGTGGATCATGTCAGAAAGCAAACAATATAAGAACCGGCCGATCAATTGCACAAAAGTATATGGCGGTCCGGGTAACTGGGATATCTTCGGGTCAGTTAAGGACGGAGTAGAAAAATTCTGTCATGATATCATAGGTGGCTGCGCGTCAGCCAGGTTTCACCGGCCGGCTGCGGGAAATGGTTTATCTAAAGTCTCGCAAAATTGTATCAAAGCCCTTCGCAAAGTGGAGACTTTAGTGAAATTTTGGGAAATTGAACCCCACATGGAATTATTGAGTAACCGTGACAGCGACGAAGCCTATCTGGCGGCAAAACCCGGTGATAAGTATGTGCTTTATTTTCCAGATGCTGGAGAGGTAACAGTTGATCTCTCTGACGCTAAGGGTGACTATAGATTATACTGGCTTGAAGTTGCTACAGGTGAATGGGCTGGTTCGGAAGAGATAACAGGTGGAAAAGCCATAAATATTCAAACACCGGGCACAAGGGATTGGTTTGCCGTGATAATTTTCGCCGGAGAGAAGACAGCAACTGATAATTTAAATCTGACGGATTTTGTTAATCCTTTTATTGGCACACAGCGGGCGGGTCATCAAATACCTGGCCCCCTGGCGCCTTTTGGCATGATCCACCCCAATCTGATCAATGTGGGACCAAAAGTTCCACAACCCACCAACTATATCTTTGGTGAGAAAATGATGTATGGCATTGCCCTGACAAATCTTAAGGGTGTCGGCTGTCCCAATTACGGCAGCATAGTATTGATGCCATCAATGGGAAAAGTTGATATTCATCATTATGAATCTGCTTATTCCGGTGAAATAGCAAAACCGGGCTATAATGCTTTTCAACTGGAGAATATTAAGGTGGAAATGACCGCTAGTCAGCGGGCGAGTATTCTGAAATTTCATTATCCCAAAGGGAAAGCAAATCTGCTGGTGGACCTGTCCAGGCGAATGGAAAATGATACCGCTTTTGCCATTACCAAAATATCTGATAAGGAAATAACCGGCTACAAAAAGGACGGCGCTTTTTGTGCCGCCAATAAAGATATTCATCATAGGATCTATTTTGTAATTAAACTCAATAAACCGGCGCAGCAGGTAATGCTGAAAGTGGATGAATTCACGCTGGAACCTTTAAATCAGACACAAGGTGAAGACATCGGCGCGTTGTTGACTTATGAATTTGACAAACCCACAACATTGGAAGTGAGATCAGCAATTTCTTATGTCTCAATTGATAATGCCAGAGAAAATCTCGAGCAGGAGATCAGTGGAAAAAATTTTTGTGATGTAAAAGCGCGAACAGAGCAGGCCTGGGGAGAATTACTATCACGAGTAGCGGTAAAGGGCGGAACCGTTCGGGACAAGCGGAAATTTTACACAGCGCTGTATCATCTGATGAGCCATCCCAATGTACTGAATGATGTGAATGGCGAATATCCGGTGATGGGTGGATATAAAACTGCTAAAGTTGAGCCCGGCAAAAATCGATATACGGTATTTAGTTTGTGGGACACCTACCGAACTTACCATCCCTTTATGACTTTGGTCTATCCGGAAATACAGGCGGAGATGTGTCAGTCCATGATGGGAATGTACCGGGAGAATGGTTGGCTGCCCCAATGGGAATTGATCAGTCGGGAAACCCATGTGATGCTGGGTGATCCGGCTTCGATCGTTTTGACCGACAGTTATCTGAAAGGGCTGAAGTATGACGACCCAAATGAAATTTATAAAGCGATGGTACACAATGCGGAAGAATATTATGTGCAGGATCAATGGGATATCGGCACCAAGCATATTCGACGGGGTATTGTCCCTTACAACAAACATAATGGTTGGATTCCCTATGATTACCGACAGGATAACTATCGTATTTGGGCCACTGTGGCTACCACCCAGGAGTACAATCTGGCAGACTGGAATATTGCGCAATTTGCCAAGTTGCTGGGGAAGGATTCTGATTATGAAAAATATTTTAATCGCAGCCGGGGTTATAAAAATCTCTATGATCCCGAAACCAAGCACTTCCGCCAGCGCTGGCTAAATGGGGATTGGGTAGAACCCTTTGATCCTTTTGAGCAATATAATGAAATGCCCTGGAAATACAGCGGTGGTCCCGGCTATTGTGAGGGAATGGCGTGGCATTATAACTTTTTTGTCCCCCATGATATTCCCGGTGTCATCGAATTAATGGGCGGTGAGAAAAATTTTGTTAATCGCTTGCAAACCCTTTTTGATAAAAATTATTATGAACCCACCAATGAACCCGATATCGCTTTTCCCTTTTTATTTAATTATGTCAAAGGGGAGGAATGGCGCACTCAAAAAATTGTCAGGCACTTGATCGATACAGAATTTGGCACCGGCCCTGACGGTATTCCCGGTAATGACGATGCCGGCACCATGTCAGCCTGGCTGTTGTTTGCCATGATGGGTTTTTATCCCGACTGTCCCGGGAACCTGAATTATCAGCTTTGCACGCCGGTTTTTGATGAAATTGAAATTAATTTACAGCATCAGAAGAAATTTGTGATCAAAACCAAGAATGAAGATCCAACAAGCAATCGTATCAAAAAATTAATGCTCAATGGTCTACAGTACGATAGATTTCAACTGAATCATAGGGATATTATTAAAGGTGGAAAATTGATTGTGACCAATGAATAAGGTTGAGGTTGACATTCAGTAAAATATTTTCTTAATCGATTTTACTATTTGGCTTTCTGGTATTAAATCGCTTTAATTTTTATTAAAAATGGGGAGAACTAATGAACCGTCGACAATTCTTAAAAACCATGGCGCTTACTGCTGCCGCTGTATCCATACCCTTTGCAAAAACAAGACGTCGCAAACCCAATATTATCATGATCCTAGTGGATGATCTTGGGTGGACGGATTTAGGCTGTTTTGGTAGTGATCTTTATAAAACACCAAAAATTGATAAGATTGCTCGCCAGGGGGTGCGGTTTTCCGACGCTTATGCTGCCTGTACAGTTTGTTCACCGACACGGGCATCATTGCTGACTGGAAAATATCCGGCCAGATTGCATGTTACCGATTGGATTTATGGTGAAAACCGTCAGCAAGAAAAATTGATCAACCCCGATTGGACACCTTACTTACCGCATGAAGAAAGAACAATAGGAGAGGAATTGAAAAATAGGGGATATAAGACCATTCACATTGGTAAATGGCATTTGGGCGAAAAGGAATATTGGCCCATGTCTCAGGGGTTTGATGAAAATATTGGCGGCTATGAAAAAGGTCAGCCACCATCTTATTTTTATCCCTATAAGGGGGGCGATTGGAATCCTGAAATTCCTACCCTAAAGGGTGGGGAAGAAGGGGAATTCCTGACAGAACGTGAAGCAAAAGAAGCGTGTAAATTTATTGAAGAAAATAAGCAAAAGCCCTTTTTTATCAATCTCTGGCATTATGCGGTTCATACGCCAATTATGGCCAAAAAAGAGGTTGCTGAAAAATATAAAAATAAAATCGACATCGGTATGAAACATACCAATGCTAAATATGCAGGACTAGTGGAAAGTGTGGATGATGCCTTTGGCCGAATCTGGAATAAACTGAGAGAATTATACCTTGAGAGAGATACCATTATTCTCTTTACCGGTGATAATGGTGGTTTGACTTTACGGTATATTACAGATAACTCTCCGCTTCGAGCTGGTAAGGGATCTGCCTATGAAGGCGGTGTCAGAGTACCGATGTTTGTTTGGTATGAGGGAATTCAACCGGGTGTTTGTAAAGAGCCTGTCATCACCTGTGATATTTTCCCAACGATTATGAATATGGTAGAAAAGGGTATCAGTCTACCCAAGAATATTGATGGTAAAAATTTAATACCTTTATTAAAAGATTCGAAATCGCAACTGGATAGGGAAGCCATTTATTGGCATTATCCTCATTATCATTCGGGGGGTGCAAAGCCTTATAGTGCGATACGATGCCGTGAATGGAAACTGATCAAGTTTTATGAAACCGGAACATTGGAACTGTACAATTTAAACCATGACATCGGTGAACGAAAAAATCTTGCTGAAAAAGAAACAGGGAAAGCCAATGAACTCCATCAGAAATTGAATCAGTGGCTAAAAAAGGTTGATGCACAAATGCCGGTGTTGAATCCCGCATATGGGAAAGGTTGAAAATGGTCACAACATAAAAATAGAAGCTAATATGAAAGCAATGAAATATTTTTTGATATTGTTTCTAACTGTCATTCTGATAAATTGTAATTCGAACAAAGTGGTATATGGAAAATGGGAGACTATTTTCAATGGCAAAGACCTGACCGGCTGGACACCAAAGTTTACGGGTGAGGAATATGGTGTTAATTACAAAAACACATTCCGTGTAGAGGAGGGTAAAATTGTGGCTGCTTATGACAATTATGATATTTTTGATACTAACTTTGGACATCTCTTTTATGGTGAAAAATTATCCCATTTCAAACTGAAAGTCGATTACCGGTTTGTAGGAGAGCAGCTGGCAGGCGGCCCCTTTTGGGCCTATCGCAACAGTGGCATAAAATATCATTCCCAACCACCACA
>CAYTLS010000239.1:0-4723 GCA_964438745.1 uncultured bacterium | reverse complement strand
ATTCTGTTTTTAGGGTCGAAGGTGAACCCTATCTTGTCGCCCAAACTGACAGCAGCAGTTTCGGATTTTTGAATCACATGGGAGGAGGGATTACCGCAACTAGTGAATTTCAAACGCTTATTATTGAATTTAATACTTATGATATTTTAACATCACAGTTACCCATTGTCGAGAATGATGAAACACCACGCAGTGTAACCCTGGCGTATTATAATCAATCTTCCCTTATGACTGGTATTTCTATTGATGGTGACTTTAATGTTGAATCTGCAGAAATTACCCAATATAATCAATTAAATCAAAATCCTGTGACTATGAGGATTATCGGAAGCATGAAAGGATATATGAAAATGGTTCCAATGGATGACTGGATGGAAGGAGATGTCTATACTCAAAAATTTTCCGGTTCCTTTAATATTTTAATGATTATACAGTCGGAAGATGAGGATTTTTTGGAATATCTTGATACTTATTGTATTAAATAAAAATTATCATAATAGACAAAAGAGGCGGTGGTTTGGAATGAATTTAACAGGCCGGGTATGCTATTTTCCGCATCCCGGCCTGATCAATACATTATCTACTGAAGTTGGTTAATTAAGCCTGCAATTGTCCCGGCAATTTGAACCACTTTTTCTGCATTCACTATGGAAAGATTATCCTTTTCCGTATGGGTAATGGTTTGCGTTTCAATATTATCAATGAACCATTCCGATGATACTGCCATGGCCGGACAGCCAAATTGTACAAAAATTGAATGATCACCCTGAACCCAGGGCGTTCCTTCAACGATGTTCGGTGTATTTTTAATGATTCCCTGCATTTTTGTTTTCGTTGCCTCAGGTAGTTGGTAAAAGGAACAAGCCGATGGACCTTCCCGGTAAGCGGCACCGTCGATATTGATATTCAGGGCAATATCAGAAAAGTCACCTTTTTTGCTGTTGATATAATTCATTTGGCCGGGAACAGCATAATGATCCTCGCCATTGAAGGCGACTAATTCGACCTGGTAAGAGCCATTGTATTCTTTCAGTAATTCTTCCGCCAACAGTAATAGAACCGTTATGCCAGTCCCGTTATCAATGGCGCCGGGACTGCCTTTTTTGGCGTCAATATGCGCCGTGATCACAATTTTTTTATTGGTTGATTCACCGATTTTACCGATGGCATTACAGGCTTTGGCGGAAATTCGTTTTGCATTGGAAGTAAGTTTGACCCTCTGCCCGGCACAGGCCAGTAATCGGGTTCCTTCTTCTTCGGTAGTAAAGACGTTGGGAATGTCGAAATCACCATCCTCAATAAATGGAAAAGGATAAACACCGCCTGCCATTGAAGCATTTCGGCCAGTTGCAGAAATAATCGCTTTGGCGCCACTATTTTCCAATAAATAGACCAGGTGTTTGTGAGTTTCAGGGTTATAAAAAACAAAGTTTTTCGGCATTAACTGCTCTGTCACTATTTGCCCATGAACCAACAAAATTGCGTCGGTGGCATCAGTCTTCTCTAATTCCTGTAGTGTACCTGCTGTTACCAATCGGCCTTCTACATTGCATCCTTTTGAGTATGGAGAAGGCTTGACTTCAAAAGGGGTATCATTACATATTAGTTCTGCTCCGTTCTGCTGCCAATCCATGACATCAAATTCCGGCGATTCCGTCTGCCAGCCAAATTCTTTGAAAATGCCAGCCACATAATCAGTTGCGTGACGATTTCCGCTGCTGCCAACAGAACGATCAGTGATCCTTTGACAGAGTTGTTCTAAATACTGGTTGCTTCTTTTGATTAAGATTTTGTTCACGAGATTACTCCTATTTTTAAGTTGGAGTAAATTTATTATATGGGAAAATTTAAAAATTGTAAAACCCGCCAAAAATTGAATTTGTTTTATAATAACTTGCAATAGGCTTTTGGAGTCATACCCATTAATTGCTTGAAACTCTTTATGAAGTGCGCCTGGTCGTAATAGCCGCTCATGTAAGATACCATTGTGGCGGATTTTTTTTGATTGAGCAGACTGACTGCATGATTAAAGCGCATGATGTCCGCGGTTTTTTTGGGAGTCAAGCCAACATGTTTTTTAAATAAACGAGTGTAATTACGCTCACTAACATAATAGTTTTTTGCCAGTTGCCGGACCGGTATTTGTCCGCAACTTTGTTTCAGTGCCATAATGCTGCTGTGTATAATATTAAAATGGACGGCATTTTTAATCATCAGTTTTTTTAGCAAAAATTTTTCGATAAGTCGAATTCGGTCAATTGTTTGCCGGCAATCGACAAATTGGTTTTCGTAGTTTTTCCAGTCTTTGTAGATATCTGCTACTGCAACTTCAAGATTAGTCAGTTGGTCCACCGGCAGATGTAGAAATGGATGGGCGCCGTGAGAGCGGAAAACAACGCCTATTACGCCTGAATGATGCGTCGATATTACTTCGCCCGGTAACAAATTTTGTCCGCATACTGCCATTTGTGGTTGGCTGGCTGTGGTCCCGGTTGGTGTTGGTTTGCGAAAGGGGGTACCATAGTGAAAAAGAATTTGGACCTCACCGGTCGGATAAACCAATTCTGTATGAGTCGTGATATTATTCTCCAGCCACCAATATTCTTTGATATAGGGTGCAAGCTGTGATGAAGGGGAGATGGTTTGAAGTATCAAATCAGGCCTTTAATTATTAAAATTGGTTAAAAATTTACGCTTTTATGAGGACAAAGAAAAAGAATATTTAGTTGTCAACCTGTTTCTATTTCTTGCAAAAACTGATAATTCGTGTTAAATTGACAACAATCTTCGGGACTGGGTGCGATTCCCAATCGGCGGTCAAAGTCCGCGAATCCGGCAGCAGCCGGACTGATCCTGTGGAAATCAGGTACCGACGGTTAAAATCCGGATGAGAGAAGATTGATAATGTCAGATTGTCCCGAAGAAAATTCGGGATTTTTTTATGACTAATGATGAAAAACTGATGCGTAAAGTATTAGAACTGGCCCAACGGGGTAGAGGGTATACCAGCCCGAATCCGATGGTTGGTTCAATCATAATCAAAGACGGTCACATCGTCAGTGAAGCTTTCCACGAGAAATATGGCAAATTACATGCTGAAGCCCTGGCTATTAAAAAAGCCGGAGTCAATGCTAAGGATTCTACCATTTATGTTAATCTTGAACCCTGCACCTTTTATGGCAAGACTCCACCCTGTACAGAAGCGATTATCAATGCCGGAATCAAAAAAGTAGTTGTCGGATGTTTGGACCCAAACCCCAAAGTCAATGGCACCGGTGTGCAAAAATTGCAGGATGCCGGAATCGAAGTGATCACCGGTGTGCTGGAAAAGGAATCAGAGCAACTGAACCGTGGGTTTTTCAAACATATTCAACAGAAAAGACCCTGGATCAGTTTGAAACTTGCTCTTACCACTGATGGCTATGTTGCAGATTCCCAGGGTAAAAGTAAATGGATTACATCAGCGGAAGCGCGTAATTTTGTCCATCATCAGCGGAAAATGTTTGACGCGATCATGGTCGGTTCTGGGACAGCGGTCAAAGATGATCCTTCTTTGTTGCCCATGGACCTCACCGGCTACATTCCCAATCGTATAATCATTGATGAAACTCTGAGCATTCCTTATAAACTTAAAATCGTTAATGATAAATATCGCAGACGAACTATTCTGGTCACCAGTGTGGAAGGCCGGGATAAAAAGAAAAAGGAGCTGGAAAAAAGAAAACTTCAAGTGCTCCAGGTACCGGCTGATGATTTTGGCTGGGTTGATCTGGGGAGGGCATTGGAGAAATTGGCGGATCAGGGCATCACATCAATATATTGTGAAGGTGGCGGACAAGTGGCCGGGTCGCTGGTTAATGCCGGCCTGGTAGATGAACTGCAATTATTTATCGCGCCGAAGATCCTGGGAGAAGGTGTCTTTGGATTCAGTGGTATGATGAAAACTCTGGATGAAGCGATTGAACTGGAATGGGATGAACCGGAAAAAATGGGCCCTGATATTCTATTGAGAGGACGGTTAAAATAATGTTTACCGGATTGATCGAAGAAGTTGGCAGAATGAAAAGCATTCATACTAATAAAGATGGTAAGGAACTGGAAATTTACGCAGAAAAAGTTTTGGAAAAGGTCCGGATAGGAGACAGTATCAGCATTGATGGTGTTTGTCTCAGTGTGACGGATTTTTCAGGTAATTATTTTCGTGTTCAGGCGGTGCATGAAACCTTGCGAAAAAGCACTCTCGGCACACTGCAAACCGGCAGTCGTGTCAATCTGGAGCGCGCCATGTCAGCCGGTGGACGATTTGGTGGCCATATTGTCCAGGGCCATGTTGACGGTACCGGCAAAATCAAACAATTGCGAAAAATTCAGAACTCTGCTGAAATAGATATTATCATTCCCGATAAATTGATGAATTATATTGTTACCAAGGGGTCAATTGCCATTAGTGGCATCAGCCTGACAGTGGCGGAAAAGCGCGAGAAATCAATTACCATCGCTGTCATACCGATCACTTTTGAGGATACTAGTCTGAGTCACAAGAGAATTGGTGATCCGGTCAATATCGAGGTGGATGTTTTTGCAAAGTACGTGGAAAATTTTTTTAAAAAACAAAATAACCCTGACATTACAGAAAAAATGAAAATCTGGGGCTATAAAAAATAGAGGAAGAGATGAGATTTAATACTATTGAAGAAGCAATCAACGACCTGAAAAATGGGAA
>CAYTLS010000238.1:0-4748 GCA_964438745.1 uncultured bacterium | reverse complement strand
TCATCAGGGAATTAAGGTTGTCACAGAAACAACCCGTGGTTTGCAGGTCCTGAAGGTCAGGCAGCAAATCGCGGGTTGTTTCTGTGACAACCTTAATTCCCTGATGATTTTGGATATAAAAGGTATATTCAGCAAAATAAGGGGCGAACACAATCACTTCATCGCCGGGATTCAAAAGGGTTTTCATGGCAACATTCATGGCTCCTGCTGCTCCCACTGACATCAGAACATTATCCTCGGAAAATTCCATGTCGGCTTCACGGCTGAGAACCTGGGCTACCTGGCGTCGTACTTTCGGGTAACCGGCATTGGGCATGTAGCCATGCAAAAAGGGCTGATTGATTTTTGCCTCTCGAACCAGGGCGTCTTGAAAAGACTGTGGCGCCATTAAATCAGGGTTTCCCAGGGAAAAATCGTAAACATTCTCCGCGCCGAACTTTTCTTTTAATTCAGCGCCGGCAATGAACATTTTACGAATCCATGACGCGTTTTTAATACTCTCTCTGACATTTTTTGAAATAGTCATCATCCCTCCCAAGATATCAACTATTTAACTTCTTCATAAGCTTTACCGTAAGTGGCCAGCTCTTTTAATACGAGTGTCAGCATCTTTAAGACTGTTGACAGTCCCACCACCGGAATGGTCATCAATAAGGTATCAATGATCTCATTTTTGGTGGCGCCGGCGCGAATGGCTTTCGGTATAATAATCTTAATGGCTTCCGGCGCCGGTGAGTTGACCTGAATTGCCAACATGATTAACTGGCGGGTTTTTTCGTCAATGGACCGGCCCAGGTTGCCGACTAGTTTCTGATAATTTTTGAAGTCCTCTTTACGATATTCCATCATAAAGGTCAGGCCATCTTTATCAAGATCTTCCCATTTGAAATCGTCATCCATAAAATTCTCCGTTTATTTAACCTCTACCAGCCAGTTGTGATTATCTTCAATATCACCAACTTGCAGGGAAGTTAGATGGTTATAAAGTTTTTTTGTCACAGGTCCGGGAGTTCGTCCCTGATCATGAAATTTATGTAGCGTATCGCCAATTTGAATCTGACCAATCGGTGTGATCACGGCGGCGGTTCCACAGGCGCCAACTTCTTTGGCTTTATCGATCTCACTGATGCCGAATTGCCGCTCTTCTACGGGTATGTTATAATCCTTTTGAGCAATATCAACCACAGATCGACGGGTAATACTGGGAAGAATGGAATCGGATTTAGGGGTCACAAAAGTTTCATTCTCAAGTATGAAAAAGATGTTAGCAGCGCCCAGTTCTTCGAAATACTTATGCTCTTTTGAATCCAGGTAAACCACTTCCTGAAATCCTTCTTCCCGGGCTTTTGTGACCGGCAGCATTCCGGCTGAGTAATTGCCACCGGCTTTGGAGGCGCCGATGCCATGCGGGGCTGCGCGGTCATAATATTTTTCTGCCTTTACCTTAATGGTATTGAATCCCTCTTTGAAATAGGGCCCTACCGGCGAAACGAAAACCAAAAAGAGGTATTCCGGTGCCGGACGGACACCCAGATTATGACCGACACCAATCAGCAGTGGTCTGATATACAAGGACGCGCCATAACCGTAGGGAGGCACATAATCTTTGTTCGCGCGGATGGTTTCAGTGACCCCTTTCAAAAATAAGTCGACGGGAACTTTCGGCATCATCAGTCTTTGGGCGGATCGCTGTAGTCTTTTGGCATTCTCTTCAGGTCGGAAAAGGTGGATATTCCCATTTTTGAAACGCTGGGCTTTCATACCTTCAAAACATTGCTGCCCGTAATGGATACAGGTCGCGCTTTCTTCAAGGTGTATGATATTATCTTCAAGTAATCGACCATCACCCCATTTTCCATCTTTCCAGCGTGCATGAAACCTGAAGGGCGTTTTTGTATAACCGAATGCTAGTTTTTTCCAATCTATTGATTTTGTGTCCATTAGTGGCTCCCAGTGTTTAAATTCTTGGTGACATAAGCAGAAATAGTATTGGTATTCCTGAAAATCAAAACCATTAATTGTCAAATGGTGTGCCATGAAAGTTTAGCTATTACCAGCCTACCCTGGTTTCTGTATGCAGAAAATAAAAATATTTCTATCTTTGTTTAATTTATATTTTTTCAGAAATTCTTAAAATTGAAAATTGTATAAAAAGGCAATTATTGTTTTTAAGAATCGGTTATTGGAATAAACCTTCTGTAAAATAATTATTAGCAATTGCATCTCGTCATTAATTTCTAATAAATTAGTGGCCGGCCAGGAAATAATGGGGGTTTTGATCGGTTTGGTAACAGAATTGCATTAGTATGACATCTGATCTATAAAATTTTTAGGAGGAATTATGCGCAAAAAATTATTTATCCCGGGACCTGTTGACGTTCGTCAGGAAGTTCTCGACGCAATGGGAACTCCGATGATCGGCCATCGAACCGCTGATGCGACCGCTATTCAAAAGAGTGTTTCCGAAAAATTGCAAAAAGTTTTTCATACCGAAAATACGATATTATTAAGCACCACTTCCGGAACCGGTTTAATGGAAGGATCAATTCGGTCTTTGACCAATAAAAGAGCGGTTATTTTTTCGGTTGGCGCTTTTGGCGATCGCTGGGCGCAACTGGCAGAATCCAACAACATACCGGTTGATCTTGTTCAAAGCGAATGGGGCCAGCCAACAACGCCTGAAATGGTGGATGAATATCTGTCTACCGGTAAATATGATGTTTTCACCATTACTCATAATGAAACCTCTACATCGATAATGAATCCGATGGAAGAAATCGCCAAAGTCAAAGAAAAATATCCTGAAGTACTATGGCTGGTTGATGCGGTCTCATCCATGGCCGGCGCAAAAATCGAAGTGGATAAATTAGGCATTGATGTCTGCATTACCTCCACACAAAAAGCCCTGGGTGTTCCTCCGGGTATGGCAATTTGCTCGGTGTCTGAGAAGGCACTGGAACAGGGCAAAAATGTCAAGCATCGCGGTTCCTATCTGGATCTCCTTACATTATATAAGTATGTACAGAAAAAACCCTACCAGTATCCATCAACGCCATCGGTTTCACATATGTATGCGCTGGATGTACAATTAGATTATATCCTGAATGAAGAAGGACTGGAAAACCGGTATAAACGACACCAGGAAATGGCGGAAATCACCCGTGCCTGGGCGAAAAAACATTTTGATACTTTTGCTGCTGAAGGCTATCAGTCTGTAACCTTGACAAATGTGAAAAACACTAAAGGCATTTCTGTAAAAGAACTGATCAAACGCGTTGGCGAACGGGGATATTTACTGGCTAATGGCTATGGAGACATGAAGGAAAAGACCTTCCGTATCGCGCATATGGCCGATACAACAGTGGAAGAGCTGAAAGCCTACCTAAAAGTGCTTGAAGAAGAAATTGCTAAATTATAATAATCATATTTTCATGGGAGAGAGAACGATATGAAGGTATTACTAAACGACGGATTAAGTCCCAACGGACAGAAAGTCCTTAAAGAGAATGGAATCGAGTTCGATGCCATTCATTATGAAAAAGATGAATTACTGGAAAAAATTGGAGAGTATGATGGTATGATCGTTCGGTCTGCTACAAAGGTCACCAAGGCGGTGATCGATGCCGGAAAAAAACTAAAGGCTATCGGAAGAGCGGGAACCGGAATAGATAATATAGATCATGAATATGCTAAAACCAAAAATATTCCTGTCCTGAACACACCGGGGGCAAATTCCGCATCGGTATCAGAGTTGGTCTTTGCACACTTTTTCGCGCTGGCAAGATTTTTTCCACAGACTAAATCGTCCATGATAGATGGCGAATGGAACAAGAAAAAATTCAAAGGCTTTGAACTGGCCGGCAAAACCCTCGGTATTATCGGCTTTGGTCGAATCGGTACCATTACCGCAAGAATGGCTTTGGCTTTTGGAATGAAAGTAATGGCCTATGATGTGGCAGAAATAGAGACCGATCTTGATGTCGAAGTCGCTTCCAAGGAAGAAGTATTGAAACATGCTGATTTTATTACGCTGCATGTTCCCAAGTTACCCAAACCGGTCATTGGCAAAGCGGAAATCGCGATGATGAAGGATTCTGCTTATGTTGTCAATTGTTCCCGCGGTAACATGGTTGAGGAACCCGCTTTGCTGGATGCTCTTAATAATGATAAACTGGCTGGTGCCGGACTGGATGTTTGGGAAAATGAACCTGCTTTTAATAAAGATCTGGCAAAACATCCGAAAGTATCACCGTCGCCACATATCGGCGCTAATACCTATGACGCGCTGGATCGCGTCGGTATTCAAATCGCCGAAAAAATGGTTGCAGAATTAAATAAGTAAGAAGGAAGTATTATGGTAAAAATTAAAGGGTTTAAGGGAATCCGGCCCAAAGTTGAATTGGCTGAAAAAATCGCCTCATTTCCCTATGATGTGATCAATTCAATTGAAGCCCGGAGCATGGTGAAGGGAAATCCCTATTCTTTTTTGCATGTGGTCAAATCGGAAGTGGACCTTCCTGAAGATATTGATCTTTATTCCGAGGCTATTTATCAAAAGGCAGCTGAGAACCTTCAGAAAATGATCAAAGAGGGCTGGCTGAAACAAGATGACAGGGAAAATCTATATGTTTATCGTCAGATTATGAATGGGCATGAACAGTATGGATTGGTGGCTTATGCCAGTGTGCAGGACTATTTGGAAGAAAAGATTAAAATCCATGAACTGACCCGCGAAGTAAAGGAAAAAG
>CAYTLS010000237.1:0-4780 GCA_964438745.1 uncultured bacterium | reverse complement strand
AATGGATGGGTTTGCTCAGTTTGAAAAGGTTCGCAAATATACTTTGCTACTGGAAGAATTTTCAATTGAAAAGGGCGAACTCACGCCATCCCTGAAAATCAAACGAAATGTGATCATGAAAGATTATGAAAATGTAATTAATGAAATTTATGGTGGAGTAAAGTAGACCTATGGAATCATCCTACAAAAACGCCGGCGTCGATATTGAAGCTGGTGAACAAGCTGTTAAAAATATTAAATCAATGGTTAAAAGCACCTTCTCAAAAAATGTTTTGACTAATATTGGGGGCTTCGGCGGCTTATTTGAATTCAATTTTACAGATTATAAAAATCCCGTCCTTGTTTCCAGTGCCGATGGTGTTGGCACAAAACTGATTGTCGCCAATAAAGCCAACCGACACGATACTGTGGGTCAGTGTTTGGTTAACCATTGTGTTAATGATATTTTAACAACCGGTGCCAAGCCCCTCTATTTTCTCGATTATGTGGGTATCGGCAAACTGGAGCAGAGTATCTTTCAGAATATTGTTGCCGGATTGACAAAAGCCTGTCGTGAAAATAATTGTTCACTGATCGGCGGCGAAACAGCTGAAATGCCGGGAATTTACCAGACGGGAGATTATGACCTGGTTGGCACGATCACAGGTATCGTTGATAAACAGAATATCCTGGTGGATCGCGTCCAAAAGGGAGATGTGCTGATCGGCTTAAAATCATCAGGTCTCCATACCAATGGATATTCCTTAGCCCGGTCAGTTTTGTTTAAAGATCATGATGTCAATGATTATGTGGAAGCTATTGGCGGAACACTCGCCGATGCACTGTTGCAGGTTCATCGCTCGTACCTGGCGCCTGTTGAGCCGCTTTTAAAAGATCCGGCGCTTCATGCGATCAGTCATGTTACCGGCGGCGGTATTATTGGTAATACCAAGCGGGTGGTTCCGGAAAATTTGAATTTAAATGTCGATTGGAACGCCTGGGAGTGGCTGCCAATTTTTAAATATATTCAACAATTAGGCAAAATATCTGATAATGAAATGGGCCGTGTTTTTAATCTTGGAATCGGTTTGATCCTGGTTGTCGCTGCTAAGTCAGTTGATAATTTTACAAAAAAATTAACCGATAGCGGCGAAGAACCTACCATAATTGGAGAAATTGTTTAATTATGTTCAGGAAAAAAGAGAAAATAGCTGTACTCGGCGCTGGTAGTTGGGGAACAACTATTGCCATTCATCTGAATAAGATTGGACATCAGGTTCGCTTGTGGGAATATTTTCAGGAAAACGTTGCCTTAATGAATAAAACCCGGAAAAACCCGCTTTTGCCCGGCATTCCGGTTCCTGAAGAAATTTTTATCACTCATGATCTTAACGAAGTCATTGCCGGCGCTACTGTGATTTGTCTGGTTGTTCCATCCCATACGGTCAGAAATTTATTAATGAAATTAAAAGGAAAAGTTGATAAGAATATCATCTTTGTCAACCTGACTAAAGGCATTGAAGAGAATACCTTACTGAGAATGAGTGAGGTAATTCATGATGTATTACAGCATCCTAAAAATAAAATTGTGGCTCTTTATGGTCCTAGTCATGCGGAGGAAGTTTCCCGGGAAGTGCCCACCGCAATAGTTGCCGCTTCCGAAGACCAGGAGGCCGCAGCTGATGTGCAAAAAGTATTTATGAATAAATATTTCAGAGTCTATACACATAGTGATATCGTTGGGGTGGAAATTGGCGGTTCAATCAAGAATGTCATCGCCATTGCTTCCGGTATTTGTGACGGCATGGGACTAGGTGACAACACCAAGGCTGCACTGATTACCCGGGGTCTGATGGAAATTACCCGGATGGGCATGCAACTGGGAGCACGGGAAGAAACCTTTGCCGGTTTATCCGGTGTGGGTGATTTAATTGTAACCTGTAGCAGTAAACACAGTCGAAACAGATATGTTGGAGAAGAAATTGGCAAAGGAAGAAATTTGCAGCAGGTATTGGATGGAATGTCTATGATCGCGGAAGGAGTACATACAGCGCGAACTGTTCATCAAATGATGAAAAAACACGATGCTTTGATGCCGATATCGGAACAAATTTATACGGTGTTGTTTAAAAATAAGGATCCCCGGAAAGCATTACTTGATCTGATGACACGAAACCCCGTAAAGGAAAGACACTCTTTACCGGAAAGGTGAGAATGAAATATTTAAACATATTTTTATTACTGTTTTTAATAACCTCAAACCTATTGAGTCAAATAAATAAAGAGCCGGTTCCAGAACCGGCTCCTTTTCAATTAACCCATGAATTAAATATTGAAGATGTTATTCAGCCCCTGGCCAAAAGCGCTACGGTCGGTGATACTACTTTTTACCTTCGTAAAGATCTGCATGCTTCGCCGGTGGAATTGGAAAGCGTTGAGTTCTATAAATTGTATGAAGACAGCATCATCATTGTCTATGCGGAAACCGCTGAGTATGACAACGGCAATATAACAGATCAATCAATCACCAATATTGTGCGCTCCATGTTACATGAAACGCCGACCGGTTCAAAAGACCCGAATAAAGGTATCTATAACAACCTGACATCGATCTTTGGGGATGTGCCTGATGTGGATAATAATGATAAATTATTTATCCTGCTGGTGGACGCCAGGGATGGTTATGAACAGGGCAGTTCCGACACTTATGTCGCCGGATATTTTGATCCCCTTGATCAGAGCAAAAGCAAAGGCAATTACAGTGATATCATTTATATTGATACCAATCCGGCCAGAACCGATGACCCCTATACACTGGGAATTGTTGCCCATGAACTACAGCATTTGATTCATTACAACTATGATCCAAATGAAAGTACCTGGTTAAATGAGGGCTTTTCCGAACTGGCGCCGAAATTATTAGGCTATGATGCCCATTCTTACTCCAGATACCTGGCTGAGACGAATCGGAAATTGGCTGAGTTTGACGGCTCTCTGCTGGATTACGGCAAGGTGGGACTGTGGACTTACTATATCTATCAACGCTTCGGTGAAGAAGCTATTCAACATGTCCTGCGTAATCAGAGCAACAGCACCCTTAGCTATGAGCAGAGTATTCAGGCGCTGGGATATACCCTTAGTTTCAAAGATATCCTGGCAGAATGGTTTATCGCGAATTTAGTCAATGACGAGACAATTGATGATGGCCGATACAGCTATCAGGGGAAGAATATCCCCAATATCCAATCAGATTATTTTCATTCCAATTTTACCGATGGGCAGATCATTCAGGCTACAGTCAAACCTCAGGCCGCTCAGTATCTTCAATTCAATGATGGTAAAAATATTAATTTTGAAATCAATATTGAGCAGCATTCCCTGGCAAAGTTGATCATGATCAAAGGTCAGAACAACGATGAGATTGAGGAAATTGATATCACTTCGGGCAAATATGAACTGGAAGATCTGGAGTTTGGTAATGCTTATGATAAACTTAGTTTTATTGTCGCCTGGACAGCGACGCTGGACAATTCCAATCAACTGGATTTTTCCTATTCCGCTATTGGCGTTGGCGGTACTGAAGAAATTGAACTCAGCCACGACCAGGATCAATTAGATTATTATATTTCTTTGGATCATAGTAATGTGGCGGCAGAAAAATTTCGTCCGGATCAACAATCAAATCTAAAATCGATAAAATTCAATACTGGCACTTCAACCCCCGTCGATATTAAAGTTTATGACCGGTTAACAGCAGCACCCCTAAAAACATTTAACAATGTCAATCCTAATTATCAGGAGTGGACCTTATTTAATTTACCGGAACCGTTGAAAATTGATAATGATTCATTTTATGTTTCAATCGGCGCGGCTACCGATGAAAACTACAGTGTGGGATATTCAGATACTGATAATGGGTTCGGGCTTTCCTATTTATCCAGTGGTAATGCGTTTTATAATTTAAATAGTTTTCAACTCACGGAAAGCGAAGGAGAATTAAACGGGAACTGGCTGATTCGGGCCATTATTACACGGGAGGTCTTTGCCCCGCCGGAATTAGTCCTGATGCCAGACAGTTTATTTTTCTTTCAATCCGATTCATCCCGTAAAATTATCATTGAAAATACTGGTACAGAAGCCCTGAAGTGGAAAGTATCAAATGCACCCGGCTATTTGTACTTATCCCAGACAGAAGGCATGCTGGGAACCGGGAAAACCGAAATAATCGTGAATCCCGACAGTGATGGGCTTACCCCCGGACTGTATAGCGGAAATATTCATTTTTCATCCAATGTTAATAATGATTCGATTTTTACCGCGGTGGTGAAGCGGAATCCTGATCAGCCACAGACAGCTTTTATTGCCTCATCGAATCAACTGGATAATAAGTATATAAGGCTGAAGGTTTTCAATATTGGTGAGGGAGCGGGATATTTTGAATTCAAGGATCAGCCGCCTTTTGTCGCGCTTACTCCGACCCGCGGAAATATTCCCGATGAGGATACGATTGCCGTTGATCTGATGATAGATTCCACTATGGTCAATACCCATAGTTTTTCAGTTACTTTTGATAATGGTATTTATGAAGAGAGGCAGGATTTTAAGTATCGCGGCGAGTTAACCCAATTTGTCAATGAATCGATGAAAATTTATCCGGCAGCCCCCAACCCATTTCTGTTGCAATCGGGCAGTTATACAAAATTGATGGTGCGGCTGAAGAATTCGAAAAAAGCACGCCTTAATATTATCAATTTAAGGGGAGAGGTAGTTCGCGAATTGAAATTTAACTCCTACTCCGCAG
>CAYTLS010000236.1:0-4793 GCA_964438745.1 uncultured bacterium | reverse complement strand
ACAAAAACTTTTATAAAACCGGTGTTGTTAAGGACCTCTATGTTGATAAATAAATAATTTATTATTAAGTATATAGAAAATAATGGTGTTGGAAGTATTAATCAAAAGTCAATATGAAAATTTGAGTCATAATGGTAAAATTATAAATTTTATTAAAAAGAGGTCATGATGAGTAAAAACAAAACAATATATATTGGTACCAGTGGATGGAGTTATGATCACTGGGTGAACAAATTTTATCCGGAGGATTTAAAAAAAAATGAATGGCTGGCTTATTATGCCAAAGAGTTTAATACTGTTGAATTAAATATGTCCTTCTATCAATTTCCTTTCCCTAATATGCTTAAGGGGTGGTACAAAAAAATACCCGACCAATTCCAAATGACGATGAAAGCCAACCGGAATATTACCCATCGACGGCAATTTAAGGATACCGATGAATTGGTTAATCGCTTTTATCAGCGGGTTGAATTAATGAAGGACAAAATGGGGTGTATTCTGTATCAAACACCACCCACTTATAAATATGAAGAAGATACTGTTAAGCAGCTCACTTCATTTTTTAAAACCCTGAATCATGATTATATGAATGTGATCGAATTTCGTCATCCCGGATGGTGGAATGAAAAGGTTTATGACTTGCTCATAGACCATCAAATCGGATTTTGTATTGTCTCGGGATTAGAAATGCCTGCGGATGTAAAAGTGACGTCCGAGGTGGCTTACTTTCGATTTCACGGCCCTGGTGATGACTATGCTTCCAAATATTCAAAGAGTGATATTCAACAATGGGGTGATAAAATTCAATCCGTACTGGAAGATGTCAATACAGTATATTGCTATTTTAACAATGATATGGAAGGATATGCGGTTGAGAATGCCCGTGAGATGCAACAGTTATTGGAATAACTTGATTCTGCACGATGTTCTGGCCAAAACCGGATTATCCCTCAATCCCTGCACCGGTAATGATTATACATTATAACGAAAGTACAATCGGACAATTACAAAAAAAATAATTTTTTAATTGATACAAAGATTAACCGGTAATAATTTTATAAAAAAATAAGGCACTATTATGGGCTATAAAATTCTGTTGATTCTATTCTACCTGGTTCTTTACCCGATCCTTTTTTCTATTTTTGGCAGTAGCTGTCTTGACCTTGCGGGATCGCCGGAGTTATTCAGGCCACTCTTGATTGGCCTGGCTATTGGAGGGGTTGCCTATCATTTTATTTTGCGACGATTTTATGTGATCCAAACCTTTGAGCACGAATTGACCCATGGGATTTTTGCTTTATTGTTGGGCGGTAAAATTACCGGTTTTGTGGTAACCAGACATGATGGTGGCTATTGTGAGTATCGAAATGTGAGATTCGGGCGGGTCGGTAAAGACCTGGTGGGATTCGCACCTTATATCCTGCCCACATTCACGCTATTTTCAGCCCTGTTTTTGCCATTATTCCCTGAAAAATTTCAATTCTATATTCTTATCTGGATCGGTTTCACCTTTGCTTATCATACCATCAGTACAATAGAAGAAACCAAACAAAGTTTTAACAACCGTACGTTTAAAATGGCGGGAACCGGCGAAGAAACAAGGTCCGATTTAGGCAGAAGGGGCTTGTTTTATTCGGCATTGTCAATCGTGGCATTTACCTTATTCTTCCATTTACTCGTTATCGTCATAATTACAGATGGATATGCCGGACTGCCGGATGTCTTCATTGAATTGTGGGAAGGCATGGTTAGCACAGTTTTGCTGGTTTATAATTTTCTTAGCGATCTGATTTTAGGCTTGATTAATCGATTCAAATAGAAATTTCTACAATTCCGTCCGGTAATACTCAAAGGTATACCCGGTTTTATTCCAGTCATCGAATGTTGTGATCACTTTTGTCGGATTGAGAAATTTTGCGGAGATACCTTCGCGAACATGCCCGCTGACATATTTATACCCCCGTCGTTTTAAGGTGCTGTGGTAAATGCGTTTGAGGATTTTTGATAAACCGAAATTGCGGTATTCCTCCCGAATGATAAAGGCATAAGTATAAATTGTATTGTGAAATCCGAGGAATTCATCACAATGAATCCAATTTTCCTTTTCAAAATTTTCCAGGGGGACGCCAATTACAAAACCCTGGGGCTCATCATTGTAACGAATTATAAAAGGGAGGGTGCGAGGATAATTAAAATATCTTTTGACAGTAGTGCGATTAAATTTTGCCTGGGTGCCATAGGTGTCAACCAGTACTGATGAAATATCTATAATTTTTTGATATTCGGATTCTCCCAGAAATTCGATCAATTCTACAGAAATTCCATTGTCTGATTTTGCCAGAAGTTTGGCTTTAGAATTAGAAAAAGAAATTTCAAAAAGGTCTTTTGTTTTCTTATCCATTGGTGTTATTCACTTTTTTTAGGATTAAAATTTAAAAAATGTATTGCAAAAAGTTATTAAAAAGTTATCAATTTTAAAAACAATAACGTCTTGATTTATTGTAACCAATAGTCTTAGATTTGAATCTTGGTTAAATTAGAATTGAGAGTTTTTAATATTATTCTGATATTTAAATAGTTTTTTAACAATAAAAACATAGGTGTAAACGTGACAAAAGTTACCTTGTCTAATGAAATGGCCAAAAAAGCCGCCAACACAATCAGGTGCTTAGCAATGGATGCAGTTGAAGAATCCCAATCGGGTCATCCGGGCGCTCCCATGGGACTTGCCGATATTGCTTTTATGCTCTGGCATCAATATTTAAGATTTAATCCGGAAGCGATCAACTGGCCGGGAAGAGACCGTTTCGTCCTCTCTGCCGGACATGCGTCCATGTTACTCTATTCCCTAATGCATCTTTTCGGATATAAGATTAGTAAAGATGATCTGAAACAGTTTAGACAATTAAATTCGCAAACACCGGGGCATCCGGAATTTGGCCATACACCTGGTGTGGAAACCACCACAGGTCCCCTGGGACAAGGCTTTGCCAATGGCGTGGGTATGGCCCTGGCAGCCAAAATGAGTAGTGCCCGCTATAATCGTGGTCAGTATAAACTTTTTGGTCAGGAACGAATCTTTGGGATCGTCAGTGACGGTGACCTGATGGAAGGTGTCTCCAGCGAGGCCGCGTCGATTGCCGGTCACCTGGGATTAGGTAATATCGTCTACATTTATGACAGTAATAAAATTACGATCGAAGGGGAGACTAAACTGGCTTTTTCCGAAGATGTGGAGAGCCGGTTCAAAGGTCATGGCTGGCAGGTGATCAAGGTCAATGGCCATATTCATCGCGCCATTTCCAGCGCCATTTTAAAAGGAGTGGAAGAAACAACCAAACCCACATTGATCATTGCAAAAACACATATTGGCTTTGGCAGTCCAAATAAACAGGATAAAGCCTCCTGTCATGGCGCTCCCTTGGGCAAACATGAAGTCCGGGAAGCAAAATTGCGCTTGAACTGGCCGAGCGGGTCTGTGTTTTATGTGCCCAATGATGTTCGGGATATCTGCAATGCGCGAGTTGAGGAGTTGAAAGAAGAATATTTGGAATGGGAGGCCAAATTCAGCCAGTGGGAAGCCGATTATCCAAAATTGGCGGAAGAACGTAAAGCCGCGATAAATGGCCACTTGCCGGAAGATTTTGATGTGATGCTGCAGGAATCAGTAAAAAATGCAAAAAATGCAACACGCTCTATGTCCGGTGAGGTGATGCAGAAAATTGCTGAATTACTACCATCCTTTATCGGCGGCTCAGCCGATCTTTCCCCTTCAACCAAAACCTATCTGAATGATTTTGATTCGATAAACAAGGGATTTTTCAAAGGTAAGAATCTCCATTTTGGTATCAGGGAGCATGCCATGGGAGGTATTTTGAATGGTATCGCGCTTTATGGTGGTTTTATCCCTTTTGGCTCCACTTTTTTGGTTTTTTCCAATTATATGCTGCCGGCGATTCGACTGGCGGCTTTGATGAAGCTCAATATCACTTATGTGTTTACCCATGATAGCATTCATGTCGGGGAAGATGGCCCGACCCATCAACCGATCGAACATCTCGTAAGTCTGCGCGCGATTCCTAACATGCAGGTGATCAGACCCGCAGATTCTCTGGAAGTTGCTGCCGCCTGGAGTATGGCGATCAAAAATACTGAAGGCCCGACAGCATTGGCATTGACAAGACAAAAGATCGAGGTCTTAGACGGTATTGAAAAACGGACCATGGATGATGTAAAAAAAGGTGGGTATGTAATCTCCGATTCCAGTGAAAAGTATCCCGATATTTGCCTGATCGCTTCAGGCTCTGAGGTGGAACTGGCCCTGGAAGCAAAACGTATCCTGCGCCGGACTTATGGATTCACTTCAAAAGTCGTTTCCATGCCTTGTGTAGAGGAATTCAAAAAACAGCCGGTAGATTATCGCGATTCTGTCATTCCAATCAAAAAATCCCTGGTGGCGGTTGTTGAAGCAGGCGCACCGGTAGGATACCAGGGAATTACCTGGCGCCCAATGCATTTTATCGGTTTGGACCGCTTTGGTCTTTCCGGCCCCGGTGAACAGGTGGCCGCGGAATTAGGCTTTACACCGGAAGGTGTTGCTCATGAAGTTGATCGCTTTGTCGGCTGGATTGAAGATTATGAAGAGCGGCAAAAGGAATCGAAAGATGATGAATAAATAATAAATCCATTAAATACGATAACCTGAATTATTCATGAATTTTCAATTTTTTAAGGGAAAGCGAATAAAATTAACAAGTTATGAAAAAAATAATTAAAAGATGAATTGTAAAATT
>CAYTLS010000235.1:0-4800 GCA_964438745.1 uncultured bacterium | reverse complement strand
TTGTCGCAAGCAGCCTCTGTAGCGATTAAAATCTATGATTTGAAAGGAAACCTGGTTGACACGATTGTCAGGAGCGACTTTCAACAGGGCAATCACAGGATTCAGTGGCATGCAGACCAATACACCAGTGGTATTTACTTTGTGCAAATATTTCATAATGAAATTTTCACAACCCGCAAAGTTGTGCTTATGAAATAATGGATTTACTTCAATCCCAGTTCTTTACAGGTCCGGTAAAAATTTGAAGGCGCCATGCCCAATTTCCCGGCTGCTTCGGTATCGGTCTTGCTTTTTTTACGAACAAATTCAATATAATTGCGACGTAGTTCTTTTTCCATTTCCCGCAGTGGCAAAATATTATCCCCTTTAAAGTTGAAACAGCGGATATTTTCACTCTTTTTTGTTAGCGAGGCGGTGAGAGCTTCATCAATTATTTCTTCATCAATAGTTTCGTCGGCAATCAATAAGATTCGCTGTACGACATTTTGTAATTCCCGGATATTTCCGGGCCAGTCATATTTTTTTAATTTTTCCATCAATTTTGGTTCAATGGCCGGCGCAATGATCCCCATCTTATTTGAAAAATATTTGATATAATGATTGATGAGCAGTGGAATATCTTCCTGATATTCCTTCAGTGGAGCCACATCGATCTGAAGAACGTTCAGGCGATAATAAAGGTCTTCGCGAAATTTTCCCTCTTGCACCATGGCTTTCAAATCTTTGTTGGTAGCAGCAATGACGCGCACATCGACGTTATGTTTTTTTTTGCGTCCGATCTTATCAATCTCCCCTTCCTGTAGAACCCGCAACAGTTTGGCCTGGGCATTCATGGGAAAATCACCGATTTCATCGAGGAAAATCGTGCCTTTGTCCGCCTGTTCAAAATAGCCTTCCCGTTTCTCACCGGCGCCGGTAAAGGAGCCTTTTTCAAATCCAAACAATTCTGATTCAATCAATTCACCGGGAATTGAGGCGCAATTGAGCGTAATGAATTTTTCATATTTCCGCTCACTGTGATAATGGATGTTGGCGGCGATCAGTTCTTTACCAGTTCCGGACTGGCCATAGATCATGATATTGGCGTCTGTGTGACTGTATTTGCGAATTCTGGATTTCAATTTATGGATCGTATCCGATTCACCAATAATCTGTTTTTTTGCCAGAATATCCTGAATATTGCTATCCAGTTTTTTATCGGACCGCTGTTTTTCGATAGCGAGTTGCTTTTTATAAAAAGCATTGACCACACTGAGAATAAAATCCGTGGGCTGATATATAAGATCTTCGATATCCGCCGGATATTTGGTGCAAAACCAGTAAGCCCCGGCTTTTAAAAGGCTGTCGGCAAAATCAAAGTTGGTCTGCTGAATCGTCATCTTGGTAATGACAATCAGTTGGATCACGGGGTCAATTTTCTTGAACTCCTTGATCAACCGCTCTCCCATTAAACCACCGGCAATTTGATAATCCATGATGATCACATCATATTGGGAAGGATTTTTCTCAAATTCCCGGACTGCCTTGCGGCCATTGGAAAAATTAGATTTTATATTCAGGTTATATTTTGAGAGTTTGAGCGTATTTTTAACCCGTCGCGCATCAAACTCTTCATCTTCGATCAACATTATATTAATAAGATTTTTTACCAAAAGTGCTCCTTACATATTGGGAATAGTGATTTGGATGACAGCGCCTCCGGCTTCCCGGTTGTCAGCATGCATTTCCCATCCGCATTTACGTTTTGCGATCTCGCTGGCGATATAACAGCCATAGCCGGCATTGACCTTATCTTCTTTGCTGGTATAGTGTTCCTTAAAAATATTCTGAGCGCCATCTTCGGTCCGCTTCAGCAGCGCCGGGATAATTCCCCGGCCATTATCCATGATAAAAACCTGGCCCCTTTTACGCTCTTCTTCATAACGGGTTTTAATCGTAACAATGATGTCTTCATCATTATGTTCGATCGCATTCTGGATCAGCGGTTCCAGCACTTCCCAGATCACATATTCATTGATTGATACTTTTTTCAGATTTTCATCCAGATCCATCTCAAACCGGTAACCGGAATCCGATCCATACACCCGGTTAAAAATATGCTCCACAATAAAGCTTAAAATCTCATTAATATCAGATTTGAATATTGGATTACGCGTGGCATGAATAGGTGCATCGTACCATTTCATATCATAAATGACACGGGAGACAAAATTTGCGTATTTGGAGGTAACATGTTTAAATGTTTCAATATTGTCGGCGGTAAGATTGCGGATCTCCTCTTTGATGAATCCCATTACTTTTTCGGCTTTGTGGTGGACATGATAAATACGTTTGGTAAATAAAGATTCTTTCTCATATTCCACTTCCCGTTTCAATTTTTTTTCATTTTCCTTGAATAGCATTTCACGGGTTTCATCCCGTTCTTCCACGGTGAAAGATGTAATATAAAACATGGCCAGTAAGCCAAACATGATCAGGGAGGTAAATAATATGCTCATCTGATTATAAGAGGTGGTGATCTCTTTACTGATACGGTCAATGTTCGGCGTGATTTTAATGTATACCGCGCCCTGATATTCCCCCCGCAGTACCAGCGGCACAAAATTATAAAAGGAGTGATCATCCTCCATCACAGAAATAATTTTTTCAGACTTCTCTATTTCACTGTCGATAATTTGAAATTTTTCAATCGCATACTGGTGTTTCAAATTTCTTTGACCGGGAACCTGCTGCAGAAAAAAATAGGAATATAGGTTGTGACCATCGTCAATGGCATATACCTGATCATCCTGGGAGATCAAAATACATATTTCATTGATGTTTTCCTGGAGCATTTGTTGGGAGAAGATAATATTAAAGGCTTCCACAATATCTTCACTGTTCAGTTCTGACCGCTCTTTATTCAGGTTATTTTCCAGCA
Organism: uncultured bacterium; assembly: GCA_964438745.1. Taxonomy (GTDB): domain Bacteria; phylum Fidelibacterota; class UBA2242; order UBA2242; family JAFGTP01; genus JAFGTP01. The sequence goes on along the minus strand of CAYTLS010000235.1, from coordinate 1,880 downwards.
ATAATTCCAGGGTGGTAGTACTCAAATTTGCGATTTTCTCGGCAGAATCTTTTTTGTAAAGTTCCATTGTTTTGGAAATTAATGAATGCGAAGAAAATTTATTCAAATAGGTTAACGCAAACTGAAATATGGCTAAAATGATGAATAAAATGATAAAGTGTTGCAGTTCAAAACTATGTTCACGAATTCTTTTGATCAGGCCCATTGTAATCCACTCATTTTATAAATATTTCATCGGAAAAGATTTTGCTGACAATTTTATCCAATGCAACTTCACTGCCAATCTCACCGGAAATAGCTTGATTTAAATAATAAGAATAGATATCGGATACCTTTGTATATTTTTCCAGAACCGGCCGGTGGATCGCGTGGTTTTCGACAATATCCCGCAGATCGATTCCTTCAAAATCATAGAGATCAGTACGGTCATACATATGCTTGGTCACAAACAGATAATTGGCTTCCTTAAATAAAATTTCCTGAACCTTATCAGAGACAACAAATTTAAGGAATTTTACAGCCGCCTCCTTTTTTTCGGAATCTTTCTTGACCATCAGGTTCCATCCCCCCAGTACGGTGGTAAACTTATTTTCATCCATATGTGGTAAGGGCACCAGTTTTAACTTATCCATAAACCGGCCATCGGCATCAAAAGCCACTTCGTCATCAATACTGCTGTACCAGGCCCGCAAAAAAGGAATATCATTTTGATAAGCATAGCGATAAGAACTGACCTCTGCGAAGGTGGTGACCGCCGGTGGGGAAATCTGATACTTATGAACCAAATCATGCATAAACCGGGTGGCCGCAACATTGGCCGAATCCAGTATTTTATTTTTATCGGTAAAGGATAGATCGCCATTCATTCCTGATAATATTTCCACATAATTACAGATCAATCCTTCAAAATCTTTACCCTGGAAGACATAAGTATACTGCCCGGGAAAATGCTGCTTGGATAGTTCGATCAATTCCGACCAGGCAATGGAGTTTTCCAACTTTCGCTCAATCGCTTCGCTATTGGGCAACTTTGCAATGATATCCTGACGATAAAAGAGGACGCCAATATCAATATACAGGGGAATACTCACCAGATTGTTTTTGTAGGAACTGATAGCCAGCATTGTGGGTAAAAAATTATCCTTTTCTTGCTGGTTAAAATATTTATCCAGTGGTTCCGCCCATTTGGCAAACCGGGATACCCAGATCTGATCAACAGAAAAGATATCAAATAATGAATTGTCACTGCGTAGTGACCTTGCCAGCAATTCCTTCCGTTCATTGGTCGTAAATTTTGTAAAGGGAAGGTTGAGTGGCACCACTTCGATTTCACCTTTGTTTTCTTCATTAAAGAGGTTGATTACTTTCAGATGCGTGGGTGTAATATTATCGGCATAATAAACTTTGGTTACTTTATGGGGATGGCGAAGATTAAAAATATCCAGCGAGATAAAATTATAGATCAATATTCCCAGGATTGCCACAATGAAAAACCCAAAGGCAATATTGTATTTCTCGATCAATTTTTCTTTTTTAAGCTTCATTCTTCCTCATCAATCAGCGCATTAAGCAGGTAATTATTCCACTCACCGGTTTCATCATCATAGATCCCAAATCCGGAGCAGAATTCCCAATAGGCATAACTAAAATTATAATCCCGGCAGGTTTCAACTATAAAACCGGTCCAGGTGGCGCGGGAGGCCTGATCAGCTGTTGAATAAGCCCCAAATTCACCCACATATACCGGCATGTTGCGGGCATCGGCGAACTGCTTGATCCGGCTGAAATGATCAGTGACTTTGGCTTTTTCTTCTGCTGTTCCCAGCCACTTGGTGCCCAGCCATTCCTCACTGTTATCCACCCATTCCGCGCCCTGGTGG
>CAYTLS010000234.1:0-4804 GCA_964438745.1 uncultured bacterium | reverse complement strand
GGCGCCTTTACCTCACCGACCAATGCCACATACCTGCAGAACAAATTAAAAAGCAAAGGCTATAATGCGTTTACTAAGAAAATAGAAGGTAAAAACGGAAAACTGGTTGCTGTTCGGGTCGGCTATTTTGAAAGTCGCGCCATTGCTGAAAGCGTTGGCCGCCAGATCAAAAAACAAGAAAATCTGGATTATATGATTACAACGAATAATTAAAACGAGGGGAAGCATGTAACTCCGGTGATTACTGCGATCTTCAAAATCGTCATCGCTGGTAATGATCAGCGAGCTGGGTTCGACTCCCAGGCTTTCCCGCAACATAAAAGAAATTATGAAAAAGAAAAAAACCTTATACTTAATTGACGGATCAGCTCTGGCCTACAGAGCCTATTTTGCCATGGAAAGATCAGGATTAACCAATTCTGCCGGAATGCCTACCGGCGCATGTTTTTCCTTCACGACGACCATGTTTAATATTATTGCCGATCAGCAACCGGATTACCTGGCGATATTTTTTGATGGTCCGGAAAAAACCTTTCGCCACGATTTGTATGAAAAATACAAAGCCAATCGTCCGGAAACACCGACCGACCTGGTGGAGCAAATACCGACGCTTCATCAAATAAGCAAATCCATGAACGCAAACCTGATCCTGACTCCCGGTTTTGAAGCTGATGATGGTATCGGCACACTGGCGCAAGAGGCTGCCGCAAAAGATTTCGAAGTCTATATTGTCAGCGCTGATAAAGACCTGATGCAACTGCTGGATGATAATATTCACATGCTGAAACTGGGACGCGGTAAAGCCAGAGATACAATTTTTAAGGCTAAAGATGTAGAAGAAAAATACGGAGTCAAGGCTTCACAAATCGCCGATTATCTGGCAATGCTGGGTGATAAATCCGATAATATTCCCGGTATTTACGGCGTCGGAAAAGCCAAAGCGGTCCCCCTTTTAAAAGAATATGACAGTCTGGAAGATATTCTTGAAAATACCGACAAGATCGGCAATAAACGGGTAGCCGGATTACTGGAAAAAGGTAAGGAAGAAGGACTTTTTTCGAAACGATTAGCCACGATCAAAACCGATGTTCCCTTAGACATCGACATTGATAATCTCAAATTTGACGGGGTAAATAAAGAAGAACTCTACGAAATATTTGATAAATTGGATTTTCATAAATTCATTGAAACCTATGACCTCGGTAAAAAGCAACCAAAGACCGAAAAAGACTACAAAACAATAACTACTGTTGAGGCGATACAGGCGATTGCCAAAGAAATAAAAAAGGTCCCTCTTTTATCGGTTGATCTGGAAACCACTTCAACCCAACCGGCTCAGGCCGAAATAGTTGGAGTTGCCATGAGTTGGCAAAAAGACACCGGCGTTTATATTCCGATACAGAGTCCGTCAAAACAAATTGCCTTATTTAAAGATGAAGACCGGTTGGAATTACTGGAAGAATTGAAAGACATTCTGGAGGACGAATCCATTCCAAAATGCGGTCAAAACATAAAATATGACTGGATGATCCTGCGGCGTTACAACATTGATCTGACCAATATTGTTTTTGATACAATGGTTGCCGCTTTTCTGTTGAATCCTGATCTTCGCACCTATAAACTGGATCACCTGAGCCAACAATACCTCAACTATACGATGCAACCCATCTCAGACCTGCTGGGAGACAAAAAAAACAACAAGACTATGGATCAGGTGGATCTGGACAAAATCACCTTTTACGCGGCTGAGGATGCCGATGTGGCGTTGCAACTGGTTGACATATTGCAGGAAGAACTGGAAAAATTACACCTGAAAGATATCTATAATAAAATCGAATTGCCACTGATCACCACTTTAGGCAAAATGGAATTGAACGGGGTCTACGTAGATATTGATTTCCTGCAAAAAATGTCCAAACAACTGGATGATAAAATCAAGGATATATCGGAACAGATATTTTTTGAAGCGGAAATTGAATTTAATATCAATTCACCGAAGCAATTAAGCGAAATTCTATTTGACAAACTGGAACTGCCAAAACTGAAAAAACGCTCCACCGCTGTTGAAGTCCTGGAAAAACTTAAGGATCTCCATCCCTTACCGGAATTAGTCCTGGAATATCGCAAAATGACAAAATTACAAAACACCTATCTGGACGCTTTGCCAAAATTGGTGAATAAAGAGACTAAACGGATTCATAGTTCTTTCAACCAAACCATTGCTTCTACCGGACGACTCAGCAGCAGTAACCCGAATTTTCAGAACATCCCTATCCGGAGTGAATCCGGCCGGGAAATTCGTAAAGCCTTTGTTGCCCAAAATCCCGATTGGAAAATTATTGCCGCCGATTATTCCCAAATAGAATTACGGATCATGGCCCATCTTTCCAAAGACCCGGAACTGGTCAAAGCATTTCAGGAAGATCTGGATATACACACCCGTACCGCCGCGCTGGTCTATAAAGTTGCTGAGGATGAGGTCACACCGGAGATGAGGCGAAGTGCCAAGGTTGTAAATTTTGGTGTCATGTATGGCGCCGGTCCTTACCGGATGAGCAATGCTTTAAATATTTCCATGAATGATGCCAGGGAGCTTATCGCGGATTATTACGCGACCTATCCCGGTATCAGTACATTCATCGAAAAGACATTGTCATTTGCCAAAGAGAATGACTACGTAAAAACGATTTCCGGTCGAATTCGCTATACCCAAAATATTAACAGCAGCAATAAAAATATGCAACAGGCAGCAGAGCGGATAGCCATTAACATGCCTATTCAGGGAACTGCGGCCGATATGATAAAAATTGCCATGATCAATATCCAAAACAAGCTGGAGACAGAGTCATGGCAGGCAAAAATGATCTTACAGGTTCATGATGAATTGATTTTTGAATGTCCCGATCAGGAAGTGGATAAATTAAAATCAATGATCCGTACTGAGATGGCCAATGCCATTGCGTTGGATGTCCCTGTAAAAATTGACATTGGAACCGGAAAATCATGGTATGAGGCACATTAGTGGAAGCATCAATCGCATTAAAAAAAGTTAGCAAACAGTTAGAAAACAGGTATATTCTCAGCAATCTCAGCTTTGGTATTGAAACGGGCTCAAATTTTGTCGTGCTGGGCAGGAATGGCCAGGGAAAATCCACCTTTTTAAATTTACTGGCGGGAATTTATACGCCCACCAGCGGGAAAATATATATCAACGGGCAGGAATTTAACGGCGACCGCGCGCTGATAAAAAATATCGGTTATATGGGTGATATTCCCCTTTATGATGATTACTTATCGGTATTGGAAAATCTTAAACGCCGCTCTCAATATTTGGAAATGCCACTATCGGAATTTGATAAAAATCTAAAGGAATTAGGGGATAAATTTTACCTTTCCACCTATTTTGATACCCCGGTTAAACAATGCTCCACTGGCATAAAAAAACGTCTGAGCATTGTGCTCTCCTTACTGCATTCACCCGAGATCATTATTTGGGATGAACCACTGGCCAATCTGGATTTCAATCTGCGCAATACATTACTGGAATATTTACGCAATATAAAAGGTAAAAAAACCGTTGTTATCGCCACGAACGAATTTACAGAACTGCATACCGTCGCCGACCGCTGGATCGTATTGCATAATCAGGGAATCCGTTTTGACGGTGATCTTGAAAAAATGACGACCCAGGTCGATCTGCCTTTTATCGGACAGGTTGAATTAAAAAAGGAACATCCCGAAATAATCAGTCAATTAGAAGATCTGCAAGAGATTGATAAAATATATGAGACCGGCAATACCATTGAGTTCCAGTGTCGGGGCCTGCGTGAATTTTATAATATTTTGCAAACCATTGACAATGAAATAATATTGCGTATTTCCTGCAATTCAATCGACCTCGAAGAACTTTTGAATCAACTATTATCTGATGAGGGATTAGTATGAAAGCATTATTAATGGTATTAAAAAGGGAATTAACGCCGGGAAAAATACTGATCACTGTGCTGACAAGCGCATTAATGGCGCTGATCCTGTCGCTGGTATTTCTGTTCGGATATCAACCTACCAGTACTCCATCGATGGCTAAAGTCATCTATTCCGGGATGATTGTTTTCATATCTGTCCTCTACACACTCCTGCTTTCCTTCCGACAACATGGTCAATTGCTAAACAATCCCCCCTATCGGGTTAATTATCTGACAACCGGCGTCTCTTTACCTATTCTTTATTGGGGACAGAAAATATCAACAATAATTCTGGCAACTATCGCCCTGGTTTCAATCACTTTAATCTTTTTTATCAGTACGACTTTGACCATCACTTTCATCTCTGGTCTATATTTCATCCTTTTTCTAATGATATCATCGATTATGGTCATCGCCCTGGCTGCACTGATTAAATATTTTATCAATAAATTCAACCATATTGAATATAATGTTTACTTTATTTTATTTATACTGCTTCTGTGTTCGGGATTCACCTACAAAACTGACTTTTTTCCAAAGTTCTTATACATGATTTTGCACTACTTACCCTTTGGCATTATTTACAGTGGCGCTCAAAAAATATTGTTAACCAATAATTTCTAATTAATTGAAACATCATATGTCAGTTTATTAACCATTACATTAGTAATTATAAATTATTTTTTATACAAGAGGGAATTAGGAATATGAAAGTTTATTTGGCCGGCGCCATAGAACACGCCCCGGATCTGGGTAGAAAATGGCGGGAAGAACTGGGTCTTTTTCTGGAAGAAGAACTAGGTCACAAATTTTACAATCCGCTAAAAGAAGAAGCAAAA
>CAYTLS010000233.1:0-4811 GCA_964438745.1 uncultured bacterium | reverse complement strand
TCTCAGAAACTGGCTGATGCTGCCCATATCATACAGGATACACCGGTAGCGCTGCAGCTTCGGTATTTGCAGACATTAAGCGAAGTGGCTGTAGAAAATAATTCCACCATGCTTTTTCCGATTCCCATTGACATTCTGGAACCCTTTACCAAATCCTATCTGGAATTGAAAGCCAAAAAAGCTGAGGAAAAATAATTTTTCCTGACCTTAAAAATTGATATATTAAGCAGCCACGACAGTGTGGCTGCTTTTTAATTTTCAGGAATTCATTATGTCAGATATCAGAAAAAAAATAGACCAATTACGCAAGCAAATACGACGAGCCAATATTGATTATTATATCAAGGATGATCCTAAGATCAGTGACGCTCAGTATGATCAAATGATGCGGGAGTTACAGCAGTTGGAAGAAGAGCATCCCAAATACCAATCTCCCGATTCCCCCACCCGGCGTGTAGGCGTAGAACCCCTCGATAAATTTGAATTGGTGGATCACGCCATCCCCCTGTTAAGTCTTGACAACGCCATGAATAACGGTGAATTGCGTGAGTTTGTAGCGCGTATTTACCGTAATCTTCCTGAAGGGTCGGGGGTTGAATTCATTGCTGAACCGAAAATTGACGGGTTGGCGGTAGAACTGGTCTATGAAAAAGGTATTTTTATACAGGGCTCTACCCGTGGTAATGGCATTATCGGTGAAGACATTACGCAAAACCTGCGGACGATCAACTCAATTCCATTAAAATTGAGAGACACTGACCAAATCATCCCGGATATTCTGGATGTGCGCGGGGAAGTTTTTATTGACAAACAGGGGTTTGCGAAACTCAACGAATACCAACTCAACCATGATAAACAGCCCTTTGCCAATCCCAGAAACGCGGCAGCCGGTTCATTACGCCAGTTAAATTCCAAAATTACCGCCAAACGTCCATTAAAAATATTCTGCTATTCACTGGGGCGATGTGACGGTAAAAATTTTGCTACACACCAGGAATTTATTGAGACACTTCCAAAGTGGGGATTCCCCACTAATCCCTTGATCAAAAAATGTCAAAATGCCGATGAAATGATCGCTTTTCAACAGGAACTGGAAGAAAAAAGAGAATCGCTGGATTATGATATTGACGGTGTCGTATTCAAGGTTAATTCCATTGCACAGCAACAAGCATTGGGAGTAAAATCCCGCAGTCCCCGCTGGGCCATTGCCGGAAAATTCAAGGCCCGGCAAGAGGTCACTCAAATAGAAGACATTCAAGCCAGTGTCGGCAGAACCGGCGCCATTACACCGGTAGCGATCTTGACACCCGTTAATGTTGGCGGCGTGACAGTCACTCACGCAACTCTACACAATCAGGATGAAATTGACCGCAAAGATATTCGCGAGAAGGACTGGGTCGTCATTCAACGGGCCGGTGATGTCATTCCACAGGTGGTTAAGCCGATCAAAGAGCGTCGCACCGGTGAAGAAAAAAAGTATCATATTCCGGAAGAATGCCCGGTCTGCGGTTCTCACGTGGTACGGATTGAAGGGGAAGCAAAACATAAATGCGCTAATATCAATTGTAATGCGCGCCTTAAAGGCAGCATTAAGCATTTTGTCAGTAAAAACGCCATGGATATTGATGGGTTTGGGGAGCGGCTGACAGATATATTGGTGGAAAAAGAGATTATTCAAAATGTTGCTGATATTTATACACTGACGAAAGAAGAATTAATATCGCTGGACAGACAAGGTGAGAAATCCGCAGAAAACCTACTCTCTGCCATTGAAGCCAGTAAAGAAACGACCCTGGCACAATTCCTTCATGCTTTGGGAATTGCCAATGTCGGTCAATACCTGGGCAAATTACTTGAAGAAGAATTTAAGTCCCTGGAAAATATTATGAATGCGGATATCGAGAGACTGAATGCCGTGGAACAAATCGGTCCTATCGTCGCTGAATCAATTTTTAATTTTTTCGACCAGGAAGAAAATGTGGAAACGGTCAAGCGGTTACTGAAATATGGGATCAAATTTAAGCAAACCGCCGACCCTGAAGCGACCGCACTCTCCAAAAAAAGCTTTGTCATCACCGGTACCTTACCCGATATGAACCGTTCGGAAGCCAAGGCTCTTATTGAAAAAAATGGCGGCAAAGTCTCATCTGCCATTTCCGGTAAAACCAATTATCTGGTCTGTGGAGAAAATCCCGGATCCAAACTGGCGAAAGCCAAAAAACTGGGTGTAGAAGTGATTGATAAAGATCAACTTCTGTCGCTCTTAGAAAGCTAAATAAATGAAAAAGAATGAAAGCAGACTGGCGAATATCGGCTGCTTATCTGTAATATTACTTGTCCTCATCATCTTTTTACTGATTCCGAAAGCCGATGATATGTCTGACTACACTTTTGAAGTCATCAGTAAATATGAACCGGCGCAACATTCAAACATATATTGCATTTACACCGATTGCAAAGAGGCACCGATCATTGAAAACCATGCAGAAAAGTGGGATGCCAAGCAAACAGGCTCCATCGCTATTTTCTATTATGATAAAAGGAAACTGGTTCCTAATATTGCTGAAAGCGGGTTTATTGTAAATGCTGAAGACAGACAAAATGCCATTGCCATATATAAACGCTACGGCAAACAACCGGCAAAATTCACAACAAAATAGCCCGCAATTTCAGGGTTTTTCTCTTCAATAAATAATTAAATAAAGGTTTGACTGCATTTATTTAATTGGTTATATTTAGCAAACTTAAATTACGTGTAATTGTTTTTAGATTAAGGAGGTTTAACAGAATTATGGGCGTAATGCAAAAACTTAGAGAAAAGACACATGTTATCCTATGGGGAGTTCTAATACTATTCGTACTGAGTATGACAATCGGCGGACTGGTTGGTGGTGCAAATATTTTGGATATTTTCTCAGGCGAAAGAAAAAATATGAATATCGCTGGTAAAATAGATGATACAGAAATCGAAATCAGGCAATTTTCTGATGCCTTACAGTACCAGCTGCAAACAATCAGAGAACAGGGTCGTGAAGTGGATTCACGCACCATGGACATGGTTTCCGATAGAGTTTGGAATTCCTTTGTCAATGAAATTCTGATTGGCAACAAAGCCGAGGAATACGGATTTACGGCAACAGATGAAGAGGTTTATGAATCTCTGGTCAATAATCCGCCGCAAATGTTTCGTCAGCATCCCTCTTTTCAAACTGACGGACAATTTGATTATCAGAAATATGTTCAGGCGTTGCAAGATCCACAGATCAACTGGCTGCCTTTTGAGCAACAGGTTCGCGCACAACTGCCACTTACAAAAATGGTAAATTATGTGCAATCCTTACCCACAGTTACCAACCGGGAAATACGAAATGAATACATTCGCAACAATGTTAAATTTTCCCTGGAAACCCTAAGTATGCCATTAACAACAGTCAGTAAAGAAGATATAGAAGTAACTGATCAGGAAATCGAAAAACGGTATAATAAAAATAAGGAAGATTTCCTGCAAGAGGAAACCAGAGAAGTTAAATATGTACAATTTGACATTAAACCATCCCAAAAAGACACACTGTCGGCGAAAAACTTTGCCGAAGACCTGATCGAAAGAATTGAAGGTGGTGAATCCTTTGAAACCGTTGCGACAGAATATACAGAAGACCCAAGCGGCCAGGATAATGGCGGCGATTTGGGCTGGTTTGGTGAAGGCCGGATGGTCAAACCTTTTTCCGACGCGGCATTCAGTGCTGACAAAGGTGACATCGTTGGTCCGGTTTTGTCCCGATTTGGCTACCACGTGATCAAGGTTGAAGATTTCAGAGAAACCGATGGCAAAAAAGAAGTTAAAGCCAGACATATTCTGCTGAAAATTAAAACCGGTCCGGAAACACAGAATCAGATCAATTCTACAGCCAACCTATTTGCTTATGATGCTAATGAATTTGGTTTTGAAGCCACAGCAGACAGTTATGATGTGGAGATTCAAACCTTTGGTAAACTGGCTGAAGATACACGCTATATACCGGGACTGGGATTTTTACCTGCTGCGTCACGCTTTGCTTTTTCCGATATACCGGTTGGTGAGATTTCCAAACTCTATTCAACCGAAGATTCTTTCGTGATCTTTAAGTTAGCCGGCATCAATGAAGAGCATTACAAAGAGCTGGAAGATGTTAAAAGTTCGATCAAAGATGAAATCGTCAAAGAGAAACGGGAAGAAAAGCTGGGTGGCATTGCCAATGATGTGTATGCTGACGTTCAATCCGGTAAAACCCTGGAAACCATCAAAGAATCGGAAGCACAATATAATTACGCAAAAATCGATACAACTGTCCTGACCAAGCCCCTAAAAAACCTGGGTACCAATGACAAGTTGATCGGTGCGGTGATGGCACTGGAAAGCAATGAATTTTCCAAACCGATTTTCATCAACGACAAATATGTTATTGTCAAACTCGTTGAAAAGACTGCGATTGATGAAGAAAAATACACTGCCGCCAAAGAAGACCTGAGAAAACAACTGCTGGATCGTAAGAAATCAACTTACTACAGCAATTGGGTACAGGCCCTGCGTGAGAATGCGGAAATTTTTGATAACCGCGCGAATATTTTCTAGTAATTATCTACTGAATAATATATCTATTAAACCTCCCAGGTTATAAAAACCTCGGAGGTTTTTTTTATACCTTGCGATCCGGCGGCTGCCGGACGCAATGGTTGGTTCTAACTCAATTAACCTCCGAAGATTCATCTATAAAAATATACTAAAAATGAATGAAATATTGCTCAGATCAGCCATCAAAATTTTCGGAAGG
>CAYTLS010000232.1:0-4812 GCA_964438745.1 uncultured bacterium | reverse complement strand
TGCTCTCAAGAGACGGCGGCATGACCTGGTGTGATACGCTGGGAACAGTTTCTGCGCCGGAATCTTTTGACTGGGTATATGCAGATTTCGAAATCGAAAAAACCGGAGATATGTATATCGGTATCGTTGTTGACGGTACAGTATCCGGCGGTATGTTTGTCGATGATTTCAAAGCCAATGCTTCAGGACGGGCAGTTGGTGTTGATGACGAACAATTACCAATGGCATTCAACCTGTCACAGAACTATCCGAATCCTTTTAACCCGACTACCAATATTAAGTTAGTCCTTCCTGAAGCCGTGGATGTAAACCTTGCTGTTTACAACCTGGCCGGTCAGAAAGTGGCGACACTGAAAAATGAAAATATGAAAGCCGGATATCATACCATCAATTTTGATGCAAGCAGATTATCCAGTGGTGTATATTTTTACAGAATGGAAGCGGGTTCTTTCAAATCAGTTAAGAAGATGACACTTCTAAAATAATTCGTCCCCCCCAAACATACTTCGATGTGTTGGAAAAGGTCGCCTTTATGGCGGCCTTTTTTTATAGCATATGTAACTACTCAGATACGTTCTTACTGAAAAGGATAATTCCTACCTGCCCGACGTAGAAAAGCGAAAACTGACCTGTCCGGATTTGTGGGATTATCCCGTTATGATGAAGATAAGGTATTAGGCGACAATAGGAATTGTCGCTTACAAGAGAATAGATTACCTTATTCGTTACAAAAAATGATGTAAGTGAGCATTTTTTTTGTATTGCAGATCAAATTTCAGATAACTTCTCCGGAAATAATCCTCAACTGTGCCCTTTTTTACACACAGATCATCTTCATTCCCAAAATTTTGATCACCGTACTCACCGCCTCTCACATAGGCATCTTCTATGGGATATATATTACATGATAAGCCATATAAAAGAAACGGGAAAAGCATACAAACAAGTAATGCGAGATAAGAAAATATAGTTAGATTTTGCTTTATTTTGTTGTTAGTATCCATAAATATCCTGTTTTCCCTGTATATTTAATCTTATTTTTTAATCATTGATTGGATTCAACAGCGCCGATGTCTATGCTTCCTTTTTCTAATTCAGTTTTTAACAGGTCCTGTCCGCCATTGTCCTCGATATAAATGCCCTTGTCATTAGCCGGCGACCCCGGTTTTAAACGATAGCCACGTAGGGCCTCCATTGTTCTGAGGTCAATATCAGTACCAGCCTGACCCGGATCACAAAACAGCGGATCGCCGATAACATCTTTTGTTTCCGATTCATGGGGATCAATATTGAAATAGAGATTATTATGAAAGCACGTGTTCATACCTTTGGCATTCGCGCCCCAGCTGCCTTTTCCTTCAAAATAAAAAATATTATTCTCAAAAACTGTATTAACAGGAGTTCGGTCCTCAGCAAAAACTTTGACATTCCAGTCCTTGCTCACATAGTGGGTATTGTTGTAAATATGAATATTGCTGGCATCGGTTTCCTTTTCAAAGCCATAAAAATATATTCCCTGCCGGTCATTCTGACTCACATTGTAGCGGATCACAACAGTCTGGTTCGGGCGTTTCATGATTCCACAAAACCATTCATTGTCGTGGCTGTAATTATATTGGATATAGGTGTTGACACAGTTATAGTCAGCATCGAATCCACCTCTGTCATGTCCACCGCCACCAACATTTCCATAGGCCTCATTGTACTGTATTTTTGCTCCGTCGGAACTAAAACAAAAAATACTGTGGCCGGTACTGTGGCGGCTGCTATTGGCGAGGATGTTACGTTCATAAATGGCATTTTTACCCACCCTGGCAATGATACTGTTACGGCCGGTATGGTCCAGATAGTTATCCGCCACATAGACTTTGGTCCATAAATTATGTGGAACAATCTCGTCTTTATTGATCTCTATTCTACCACAGGATGAAGTATTACCAATTCCAACACCGCCAATCCTGACCAAGCGGTTGTTTGTAATGCGAAGGTCATGAAATTTAGAATGCTCAAGTTCTTTTATGTGGACATGTATGCCACCGCGACGCTTGCCGGCCACATGACCGTTAATTTCATGAATGAAACAATCATTAATATAGAGATGTTCATAGACACCTTCTTTTTCACTGGCCAGTACATAGATGCCAAACAATTCACCCTGGTCTTCATTTTTACCATTGGTGTTGGTAATCTCTAATCCATTAACTTCCCAGAAAGAAGGGTCCTGCAGCAAAAAGCCCGCAATATTTTCTCCCAGGGCATCTATTCGCGGCCGGTCGCCATTGCCATAGGTCCCGATGATGATCGGCGCTTGCCGGGTGCCGCTACCCCGGGGTGAAAACATGCCCGAAAACCGCGATCCCCGTTTAAACAGGATCACATCGCCAGGTTCAAAATTTGCCAGGCAATACTTATCAAAGTCCCCTTGTGTAGCAATGCGATATTCGTTTTGATTAAACAATGAACAATTTATCATAAAGAGCAAGCAAAAACCTGCAAGACCAACCCGCAACTGGTTGTTTATAATTTTCCCGGCTCTATTCCTATTTTGTTTTTCTTTTATCATTTATCTACTCCTGAATTTAATGGGTTAATTTTCTATCAGTCAAAACTTCGCCCATCATAATCTGACATTTTTCCTATGATATTAATAAGCATAGTCATTACCATCACGGCTCAGTTGGCAGGACTTTTCCCATTGGGTCAATTGCTGGTGCATTTTTTTTACAATGTCCTGTTTTTCCATTGCCAAATTATTTGACTCAGCCGGATCTTGCAATAAATCATAAAGTTCGATTTCATTCTGTAGTGGCCGGACAATCAATTTATACCGGTTATCGGTCCAGGCCATAGCTTTGGTATCCTTATACAATCGCATCCAGCCGAATCCCATCGGCGTCGGCCTTCTTTTTACATCCTTAAAAATAGCCTTCTCAATATTAATACCATCCATTGGTCTGTCATTAATTTTCGGGTCTATTTTTGCAAGCGCGCATAAGGTCGGCAAAAGGTCCACTGTGCCACACATATAATCCGTCCGTTTATTCTTTATCACCGAGGGCCATTCAATCACTGTGGGAACCCGAAGGCCACCTTCATAGACGGTATGTTTAGTGCCCCGATAAGGCCCCGCAGATGCAACACCTGTTTTCACATTTCTACCCGCAGGGCCATTATCACTGGTAAACCAAAGGATTGTATTTTCCTCTATAGAAAGTTCTCTTAAAGTGTTTTTCAAACGGCCAATTTGGTCATCCATGGCTGTTATACACCCATAAAAATGTTGTTTTTCATCAGAAAGACGGGCATATTTTGCTCTGTATTTCGGCCCGGCAACAACAGGCTCATGGGGGGTATGAAACCAGATACAGGTAAAAAATGGTTTATCTTCCTGAACGGCCTTTTTTATGAATGGAATTGCACGGTCCATTATAATCCGACTGTCATCGCCTGACAAATTTTCCTTTACCAGTTCACCGTTTCGTACATATTGCGAATTACACCAGGGTTCTCCTTCATGACAGCCCCAGTTGTTCCAGCCCTCCGGAGTCATTGTCGGGTCCCAGGTAGGAACGGCAGATTTTGTTCCAAAGGAAACATCGAATCCGTGATGCCAGGGCGGTGAATATTTTCCACGGGTATCCCATTCTGCCTCAGGACGCAGCCATCCCACATGCCATTTACCAAAAAACCCTGTTGCATAATCATTATCTTTAAAAATTTCCGGCAGCGTAATTTCACCTGGCCTCAAGCCTTCAGTATGGGCAGCGAGCACACCAAAGCGGAAAGGATGTCGCCCGGTCAGGCAGCTGCCGCGTGTAGGTGAGCAGAGGGGCGCTGCCGCATAAAACCGGTCCAGCACAGTTCCCTGGCTCGCCATTTTATCTAAATTGGGAGTTTTGATATGCTTGTTACCATTAAATCCCACATCGCCAAACCCTAGGTCATCGGCCATTAAAAAAATAACATTGGGTTTTCCTTGCTGGCCTTTCCTTTTTGATTTCTGACCGGCTATCACAGGTACAAATGCAGCAGCAAGAGTTCCCCCGGTTCTTTTTATAAATTGGCGCCGTGTTAATCTTTGTCCTTTTTCCATAGCTTATCTCCTAAAAAATTTTTCCCTTTTATTAAACCGGATATTTATTTTAATAAGGCCGGTTTCGGATACCTGTTAATATTCAATAGTTTCTCAGGTACCTTGCAGTATTATTGCAATTTAGATGACCGGGGCTCTAATCATGATATTCTCGTGGGACCATTCTATCATCCTGGGTTCATTTGATTTTGTCTATTTTTACATTTCTGAACTCAATATTTTCTACGTAATTGATTTCCACATCCTCTTCGACGCTACCAATTTCAATATTTTTTAAGACTATATTGCTGATTGATTTTTCCGGAAGTCCGTTCAATCTAAATCCGATTTTCGTACTGTTACATATTAAATTCTCAATATAAATACCATTAAAATCAGCCGGATATTTTCCAGTTGTTTCTCCCTTATACCCTAAATCCATTTTAACGATCTGGCCCCGGCAGTTCTTAATTTTCGTGTTTCGATAATAAATATCTCTCACAGATCCGCCCCGATCTGTGTCGGATTTTATATAAAATGCCATTTTGACATTTTCGATTCTATTGTTATCAGCAAAAATATTCCGGACGCCGCCCGACATTTCACTACCGATCGTAATTGCTCCTACACCGGTGCCAATAAATTGGTTATTTCTGATAATAATATTCTCACTCGGTCTGCCGCCATTTTCCACCCAGGCATCATTATCACGACCAGCCTTAATGGCGAGGGCATCATCA
>CAYTLS010000231.1:0-4815 GCA_964438745.1 uncultured bacterium | reverse complement strand
AGTGTGCTGTCCTCCCGAATGTCTAAGAGCAACTCCTCCAATGACATATTGTAAAGTGCATCCAGCAAAGGAATATCACTTTCAAGTTGCGGAAAATTGCTAATATCCTCCCGCAATTTCCAATGATTAGTCAATTGCCTGTCAGCGGCTGTTTGATATTTTGAAAAATCTAAGGTTAAGGTATAAATACTATCCTGATCTGGATCCTCCAGACGAAATTCAGGACGGTCAATCAGGTTAGCAAAATCCCAACTCAATGGCAAAGTACTGCCGGCCACAAAAACGCCTTTGAATTCTTTGGCGTAAAATTTCTCCCCGTTATAAAGTGTGTAAAATCCTTTCTCTGCAAAGGATTTTAATACCGGCCGCATATCACAGCGAAACGTTAATGTGACATCTTCTTCCAGGTATTCATTGCGCAGGTCTTCATCATACCGGGCTGCCTGAGGATCCGATTCCGCAAAAGTATAAACCGGTGAGATTTGCTTGTCATTGACCGGATTCAGCACCAGATGGTGGTCTTCGCCGGGATGACGTTCATTATCCGTTCCATTTAAGGCGAACTTAAAATCCAGGACTTTTTTCGTGGGCATTTTGTAATCACTGCGAAAATTGGATGTCATTTCCTGATCGGAAACCACTTCCGCCATATGGTCACCCTGAACCACCTTGTCAGTATAAATAGTAAAAGTGTTGTTGGTGTATAATTCACGGTTGGAATTACAACTGATTAACCAAAAAATCAAACTCATAAATAAAATGATTTTTCTCATAAATTCTCCATCTCGCTGGTTATATTATTTTCAAATTTCATCTATTTTAGCAAAATCATCTTAGCGCTGCCAACTTGTGCTCCTATTTTCAATTGGTAAAAATAAATGCCGCTGGGTAAAGAAAAAGAGTGAAAAGGCACTTCATTATAACCTGGCGCTACCGTAATTTGGCGATCCTCAATCTTTTGCCCGGTATTATTAAAGACTTTTAAGCCTCCTGATTTCCTCGTTTTTGCAGTAAACCGAATCAGGGTCGTCGCATTAAAAGGATTGGGATAATTTGGCATCAGTTTAAAGGTCTTCACACTTTTAGGTTCTGAATCAATGGCTGTGGGCTTACTTTCGAATTCCATCACCACCATATCCCAGATTTTTAAGGAATCCAGGGTAAACCGTAGTTCATCTCCCGATTGTACAAAAACTACCGGTTTCATGGCAATGGATTGAAAATCGGGCGAACAAAGATAAACCTTTTTAACCGTTGAATCAGCCTTAAAAACTATTGGCACATCGTACTGTGTTTCCGGCATGGTCTGAATTCCTTGTGAATCCCGCCACTCCAGAGTGGAGACTCCCATTAGATTGATAAGGTGTAGAATCCCCAGGTTATTTTTCTTTTTAGCACTGATCCAGATCGTATTTTTCTGAGCGGATTTAGACAATTCATAATCTGCTTCTCCAATTGCTGCGAAGGGCATAGATTCCAGATTGTCTCGCAAAAAATTCTCATAGGCGGTGGCAAAGTCATAATATTTGATCATGGCGGTTTTTAGTTCAGGCGTCATCATCAAATCATCGTAAGGAAAATATTCACTGCTGAGCATATGCTCACCGAGTTCCAAATGCGCGCCGCCATTGGCAAAGATTACCGCGTCAGCCAGCAGCACAGCCGGCCGATTCATCTGTCGTGGCGTGCCATTATAATTTTTGTTAACATAAGCAGCCAGCACCGTTTGCAGATCTGTTCTGTAAAAATAATTGGTATTGATGACATCGATCAGGCCGCCAAAATTGCTCTTGCTCCAGACTTCGGTGTATAGAAATTCCACCGGTGCCTGGGCAATATAATTCTGGGCGAACTGGTCAACCGCATTCATTACCAACGGCACATCCAGTTTTTCTTTCATCGCATTCAAAAATCCCTTAAACCCACTGGCTTCAAAAATTGCATCGCCGGAATAGGTGTATTTGGTTTGACCATTTGAGCCCAGCTGGTCCACATGCCAACCGTCAAAATCAAAGGCTTTGAAGACATTCCCCATAGCTGTCGCGATGTAATTCCGCCAAGTGGAATTGGTGTGGTCCATAACATAAATATCACTGGCCCAGGAATCTGGCAGGTCATGCTTCACCGGGTTCTCATGATTGGTATCATGAAACATTCGCCATTGCTCACTGGCACCATCACTTGAGGCATCTTCAAAGGCGCCATACAAAAGATTATAAGCCATGGCCATCATATTGTGATCATGGGCAGCAGCGATATAATTCTCAACGGTCTCCCGGTAAATGGTACGATTGGCAATATCCGGCCAACTGTTATCAGGATTGGTTGGATTGCCGGCCAAAGGTTTGTGGTGTTTCCAGTGCCAGTCATAAAATTGCAATCCGTTGATATGATGTCGATTTAGATTAGTGACGATCTGATCAATATCACTTTTACTCATTTGACCGAATTTAGACAGAAATCCATAGCGGGGAAATTTTCGCCAATCGGAACTGACATCCACTGCGATTTCAATCTGCTCATCTCCAACTTTCACGCGCACCAAATAGCCAGTATAATCATCATCCGGTGGATTCCAGGTCCATGTGATTAACTCACCAGTAACATCAACTGTCGTGGAATCAATAGTCTGCCAACCATGACTATAACGAACATCAAGTTGGTCATAATTCTCAAAATTATTTAGTTGTAATTTAAAATTGACCGGTGCTCCGGGGGAATACCGGGATTTATCAGTCATCAAATCAGAATGGGAAACGGCACTCAGATTAGCAGTAAAAAAGCAGCTGAATAAAAACAAAAATAAAAATTGTTTCATTAATAATTCCTTTTGATTAAAACAGTGGTCCAATATTTAAGAGACGGTATTATCACTTTGCCCTTATCTGATTTAATTTTCTGTGGACGTAAATCTTCACCATCCGGTGTCATAATATATACCTTACCAATATTCTGCTGAATATCGAGCTCTATATTTTTTAGTAGATTGGGTTCCGGACAGGTTCCCTGCGGATCTCGCCATTGCATATTATCCATGGCTGTGAAATTTATCAAATGAATCAACTGGTAGTCATTAGTTTGCCGTTGTGATATCCAAATCTTTCCCTGTTCAGGTTCTGTGGAAACAGGATAAG
This sequence comes from uncultured bacterium, assembly GCA_964438745.1. Lineage (GTDB taxonomy): Bacteria > Fidelibacterota > UBA2242 > UBA2242 > JAFGTP01 > JAFGTP01. The sequence goes on along the minus strand of CAYTLS010000231.1, from coordinate 1,681 downwards.
GTTTACAGCTAATTGATTTCAGAAAATCGGCTTCCCGACTGTATCGCAATACCGATTGATAGGCGGTCATAAAATCATAATAGTTCACCAGTTTTCCGTTCAATTCCACTGACATTTTACGATTGTTATTGGGAAAGTATTCATGCACCAGCATATGTTCACCCAATTCCAGGTGGGTGGCGCCACAGGCAAAAATAACCGCGTCTGTCAGCAATATTCCCGGTGTATTGAAAACGCCCTTTTCATCGGATTTTTCATAGTTCATGTAAGCGGCCAACACGGTCGCCAATTTATGATCGCTGTATTCATCATTTTTTCGAATAACATTCACCAGATCTTGAAAGCTTATATGGGGATCCCAAACTTCGGTATAAAGGAATTCCACCACATTGCTATTGGCAATATCACTCTGTCCATATTGGTTGACTGCATTCATCACCAGCGGAGCCTGCAGTTCTTCTTTGATATGCTTCAGGAAGGGATTGAAAGCGCTGTCCAGCTTAACATTCACTAGATCTGTATTGTAAGCCGGACGAATATCACCGATCTGATCGATATGCCAGCCATCAAATTTCATTATATCCAGCACCGGTCGGGTATTCTTGATCAAGTAGTCTTGCCATTCAATATTTCCCGGATCCATGTAGTAAATATCATCCTCCCAGGAATCGGGAAAATCCAGTTTTTTCGGATCGGTCAATTCTTTGTCATTATACAACATCCACTGTTTATTCACGCCTAGATCAAAGCCACGCCCCCAGGTACCGTAAATCAGATTGTATGCCATGGATTTCATATTGTATTGTCGTGATTTTTGAATGTAATACTGAACTGTTTTGGAATAATTTAAACGCCCTGCGATGTCCGGCCATTTTTCAGCCGGTTTTCCCTGTTCTAATTTGATAGGCTGCTGATGCATGTAATGGTAGTCATAAAACTGTAGTCCGTTGATATGAAAGCGGTTTAACCGGTACAGGACAGCATCCATCTCTTTTTCTGTCATTTTCGGAAACTTAGATAAAAACCCATAACGAATGAACTTCGCCCAATCAGAGGAAACATCCACAGCAATCGCCTGCCGGCTGCCATCTTCGAAAGCAACATCGATTAAATATCCCTGGTAATCATCACCGGGCGTTTTCCACTGGAATTGCGTTGTGCCGCTTTTATTTAAGGGAATTTCTTTGCTGAAAATCTCCTTTTCAAGTTTATAAATTGATAGTTTTGCAATAGCTGCCGGATTTTCTTTTGTAATGGTCAACATAACCATTTCCCCAGGCAAGTACCGCGCTTTATCAGTGGTCAGAACAAATTGATTCGGGCTTGCCCAACTCAGCGATGCGCTTATTATGATCAATGTAATAATGAAAAACAAAATTTTTCCCCTCAAGACAAATCTCCTCTTTTTTGTGGTATCGTGGCAAAGAATGTTCCAGCAGCGTTTATCTAATAATTCCAGTCGGAATAATTGATTTGGGGAATTTAAGCGCCTGTACCGGGATTATCAATTTGATAAGTGGTTATCAAGGTGTTAATACCAACAATTGCCTTAAATTTTTTAAAAAATCCTTCGGAACATTTTATTCCAAAGGCTTTGACACTTACTCTATTTTTTTCAAAATCAAACAACCTTGCCCAGGAAACTGATTATCTACATAATTAAGAGAGAGGAGGGTTTCCC
>CAYTLS010000230.1:0-4821 GCA_964438745.1 uncultured bacterium | reverse complement strand
TCCATATTCTGGAAACCATCAAAAAAACACTGGCAGAACTGGAAATAAAACCTCAGGATTCTGTCTGGATCACCGGTATTGGTCAGGCCGCTAAAATTCCGCAATATTTCAAGTCCAATTACTTTAATGGGTTGCATGGACGGGCTCTTCCGCCGGCCACTGCCATTAAAATCGCCAACCCAAAATTAAATGTCATTGCAGAAAGCGGTGACGGCTGTTCCTACGGTGAAGGTGGAAATCACTTCATTCACGCGATTCGTCGCAATCCCGACATCACCCACATTGTTCATGACAATCGTATCTATGGTTTAACAAAAGGCCAGGGATCACCAACTTCTGCCAAAGGAATGAAAACAACAATTCAGACCAATGGCGTTTTTATGGAGCCTTTTAATCCGATGTCTGTTGCGATTACCCTGGGAGCATCCTTTGTTGCCCGCGCCTTTTCGGGTGATAAAGAACAAACCCGTAAGATTCTCAAAGCCGCCATGGTGCATAAGGGTTATGCTTTAGTTGATATTCTTCATCCCTGTGTAACTTTTAATAAATTGAACACCTTCAAATGGTATAAAGACAATACCTATTACGTCGATGAAAGCCATAATGTGTTTGATCAGGAAGCGGCACTGAAACTGGCAAATAAAACAGAAAAACTGCCGCTGGGTATCATATTTCAGCGGGATGGCACCGATGTCATTGATAAAAATATTGCGTCTAATCTGAAAGATCAGTCACCGTTCTATAAGCGCAAACAAAAACTGGATGTGCTGAAAGAATTGATTGATCAAAAAAGAGAGATATAAAACAAGAAACTCCGGAATCTGATCGGTTCCGGAGCTTCTTTATATCCATAATGCTATTTAATTACCAAAAATATCCTCAAAGAAATCCCAAAAATTATAGTAGTCCCGATGCTGTCTATTATCCTTAAATTTGAGATATTGCTCTCGGGTAATAATACCAATAGGTCCCTCGTAAATCCCGCCATAGGTACGTCCATCATAAACCCGCACTGCGATTGCATTTTTCTGACCATACCTGAGTAAATCCCGTGGGATGTAATAGGCCCGCAATGCATTATATTCCCAACCGTCCAGGTGAATTTGCTTCTTTTGCTCCACAATTTCACCGGTTTTCCCTAATAACCGGCCATTGAGATAGGTTTCATCGATATCATCGATTTTTCCTAATAACATAATCAGGTTTTCATTTTGCCATTTATCCTCAAGATAAAATTCCCTGCGATACCAGGCAAAGCCAAAATGATCCTTGTAACCTTGCATCTGCCAGATACCGGGCACAAAAATATCTTTCCATTCATCATCATTCAGATCAGGAGATTTCCATTTCATGTCGTCACCGGTTTGGAACTTCCAGCGACCGGATAATTCTACAATTGGGGTAACAGGGTTTTTATTTTTATAAATTCCCACATCACCGTAATGAATTCCACCTGGCCCATGATCATCATAAACCCGTACAGCAATTACATTTGGACCATCAAAATTCAAGTATTCAGCCGGTATGATGTATTGCCGGTGTACATTATAGGCAGTCTGGTAGTCCGGTGGAAAGCTACCGTTAAACCCGACCATATGTCCGTTCACAAAAGTAACATCAATATCATCAATTACGCCCAGCTTAAGATAATAGGAAGATCTCTGCGGCATCTCTTTGAACTTGAATTTTACCCGATACCAGGCGTAACCGTCATAACCGGGAAACCCCTCTTCTTCCCAACTGGCAGGGACATCTATTTTTTCCCAGTTACTGTCATCAAATTGTGGATCCGCCCATTTAAAATTATCCCCAATTTCAAACCGCCAGGGAGAGATCAAAATATCTGCTCGTCTCAAATCAAGGGCAAAAGAGATGGCCGTTGTTATTAATAGAATCAGACTAACTTTTATTTTATTCATTTTATCACCAAAAATACTGGTCGGTTAATGATTAAATATCATTTCCATAATGTCATAGAAATTATAATTATTAATTTCTTTTCGCAACTGGTATTCCGGTCTGGTCAAAATTTCCACTGGTCCATGAATAATACCGCCATCATTATAGCCATCATAAACACAGATCGCAATCGTGTTGATGCCATTCCAATTTATTTTTGACTTGGGAACATAGTATTCACGTAATTTCTGCCAGTTATGATTTTGTTCTTTTAGAAAATTTTCCTGGAATATAGGCATTGTTCCACCAACCAGATATCCATTAATATAAACTCGTTCAAAATCGTCAATCTGCCCGGCCAGCAAAACCAGGTGCTGTGGGTTCATATCACGCGTGTTAAAAGCCTTACGATACCAGGCAAAGCCATCATAATTAGATAATCCATGACCATTCCAGTTACCGGGCACATCCATTTTTTTCCAATGTCTATCATCAATCATTGGATCTGCCCACATTTTATCATTTCCAAGTCTAAATTTCCAGGGCCCGCTCAGATCACAATTTAATATGTCTACCGGCTTTGAAGATTCGAAAATTCCGATATTCTTGCCACGGATAATGCCGCCGGGGCCGCCATCATCATAGACACGAACAGCCAGGACATTTTTATTCCTACGCAGTAGATGGTCAGGTATATTATAAAAACGTGGTTTATCATAAGCGGTTACATATTGTGGCGGTTCATTCCCCAGTCCACCGATTTTTTCACCATTTAAATAGACATTATCAACATCATCGATAAAGCCCAACACCAGTAGAAAATGCGTTTTGCTTTTCCGCTGATCCAGCGTAAACTCCGTTCGGTACCAGGCAACACCGTCATATCCGGGAAAGCCTTCTTTCTCCCAACTATCAGGAACATGGATTTTATCCCAATGATCATCGTCGAAGAAGGGGTCTGAATACGCCGAATCATCACCAATATAAAATTTCCATGTTCCTTTCAAGTTCAGGACTTCTTGTAGTTCAGAAGCGTTGAGGAAAGAAATTAAAAGGATGAAGGTTATTGTTATCTTTTTTATTTTATTCATTCTAAGCCCTTATCTTTGCTAATAATACAATATTTCTGCATTTGTCTTGTTTTATTACTGTCATCAAATGTAAAAAATTGTCATCATTTTCCGGTTTTTCCTACTCAGTTTTATTCTTTTGTAAGCGACAATTCCTATTGCCGCTTAAACACTTATCTCCATCATAACCGGATAATGGGAATTATCCTTTACAGAAGCAAGGTGCCGAGCAGTTGCTCCGGTTTTTTACTATAATTTATCAATGACAACCAATTCTTTTGGTAGTTGATAATTAATGAATGTAAAAAACAAATCGACATTATTATTATACAGTTGGTCTTTATCAATTTTAATTTCACATTCCTTTGTTAATATCACATAAGTCGTCGCAGCATATTTTACAAGATTTGCATTCTGACTCTTCAAAATAATATTCTTCAGCGGTTTGTGCAGAGCACTAAAATCCGCTTCCGGCAGGAGAATTTTCTGTTTTACAATGTTCATTAAAATAGCAGGATTATTGTTATTATCTATTTCTTCCAGACACAGAGAATATATTCGATTGGACTGTGTCACATCACTGACATCGGGTTTTGGCTGTCTGAAATCAGACATATTCAGATCTCTGGCAAAACTTGTTGAAACCAGGATAAACGTAACAAAAACTATATTTAAGTTTTTCATGATATTCTCCATTAAAATTATTATTGATTATTTTTCACAAATATTTCAGTATTTCGGCTATCAGCAAATTCAAAGAAACCGGCTACATCCTGGCTATAAAGTTGATCAGCGGTAATTTTTGTATATTTTTGATTGGTCAAAAACTGATAAGTAATTGTTGCGAAGGCTTGCAAATATCTGTTATCTGCAGACTGAATCAGCTTTTCAATTGGTCCAACTAAGCAGGAATAATCAGCCCTTGGAAAAAGCATTTTCTGCTTAACAATTACCATCAGAATATGCGACGTATTGGCGGCAGCGCAATCTTCCAGGCATTTGGCATAAATTTCATTGGACCGATTAATATCTTCAAGGTTGGGTTTCGGATCTTTGAAATCATCCATTGTAATGCCATCAGCAACCAAAGTACTGACAACAAAAACAACAACAACAAAAAGTTTTAAATATTTCATGACTTTCTCCTTTTTTCTGTTTTTTCAAATTACACTATGATTTTACGATAAGGAGATATCACATGTGTTTTTCACAGGTAAAGAAATGTCAATAAATGTCATTGTTGAAAGGATTATGTAAAAGAAGGCTTCAATCACCATTACTTTCAGAAAATTCTTTGGACTAAATCCCGAAGGGATGAAACAATAATAGCCATGGGTAAAAACCGAGGTTGTCCCAAAAGTTCCGACATAAAAAAAGGTAGAGGACAATTCCTATTGTCCTGTTTCGGTGAAATATAAAACAACCCTGAATTTTAATAATTATTGTATCTTTTGGGACAGTCTCAAAACTCACGGAACCATAAAAATCATTAATCATAACTCCAAAGGAGTTTAATATATCCCTTAATAAAAAGGAGGTTGCAACCCCTTGTACTCAATATTTTGGTCAATGAGTTTCTATACTACCAACTTATACCCAATGCCATGCACTGTCAGAATATGTTTCGGGTGCGATGGATTTTGTTCAATTTTCTGGCGGAGTTTCAGAATAAAATTATCAATCGTCCGGGTGGTGATATCCTGATCATACCCCCAAACCTTCTCTAACAATTCATTACGGCTGATGGTTTGATTTTTTTTGTCACAAAAATACCTCAGTATTTCAAATTCTTTATGTGTAAGAGATACTGATTCTTCATCTTCCCAGGCATTATAACTTTTGAAATCCAGCT
>CAYTLS010000229.1:0-4858 GCA_964438745.1 uncultured bacterium | reverse complement strand
ATGACGGATCTTTACAAAAATATGTCAGGTCCATCAGATTATTACAAAGCTTCAATACTAGAAGCTTATTCCTTCCCCAGATTATACTGGCTGTTTTATGGTGAATGCAATGAATTTAATCTGAAATTAAAAAAAAGTGACAGTGAAGAATTAGATGTTGTTGTAAAGGCTATTTCGGGTAATCATCTTGAAGCTGAACTTGCAAAACGCTCATCTGATGATGAGGCAGAACGGGAATTTTATTTAACCAACAAAAATATCGCTTACTTGCGTCCCGGAAAATTTTCTAATATCAAATCAAAAGGGGATATGCAAGATCATAATACCTTTGATAATTCTGAATTTTGTCAGTTCATTGATTCTGCTTTTATAGAGTTCAATAAAAAAGGAGCAAAAAATCTGATTCTGGATTTACGAGATAACGTTGGAGGTGATAATACTTTTAGTGATTACATGACTGCTTATTTTGCAACAAAACCATTCCGTATTGCTTCAAAATTTCCGATGAAGACAAGCCGGATGACAAAAAATTTCTTCGAGGGTGTTGACAGTCCAGAAGCTCAGGAGTTAAAAGAACAAATTATGTCTCTTGAAAATGGCCGTTACTTCGAATCAAAAATTACATATACTGATCCACATGCCGAGCCCAAACGATTTAACGGCAGAGTATATGTCCTCATCAATCGCTATTCCTATTCCATGTCTGCTTATGCTGCTGCCATTATACAAGATCATCAATTTGGTAAAATCATTGGAGAAGAAACAGCTGAAGAAGTAACGACATATGTTGCTTCACATGTATTCAAATTACCGAAGACTCAAATCACGGTCCAGTATCCAAAAGGATATTCCGTACGCCCAAGTGGTGATGAAACACTAAGAGGTGTTGTTCCGGATCATGTTGTATATGAGGATATCTTTACTGATAAGGATGAAGTTTTAGAGTATACGATGGAACTTATTAAGAATGAAATATAACCCATTATGATTGTTAATTTTGATATCAACTTAGCAATAAGAAAAATATTAATTGCTTACCAAATACTATCAATCAGGGAATTGAGAGAACTATGAAAAAAATGAATTGGATAATTATAATATCAGTAATTTTAATCATTGCCACCAATGGTTTATTTGCACAACAAAAAAATGTCACTGTTACATATGTAGGAAATGCAGGTTTTCTTATAAACAGCGATGGCACAAAAATCCTGATTGATGCATTGTTCAAAGGCTATAAAGGGGGGTATAACCTGCCACAAAACGTTGCGGATAAATTGACACATGCTGAAGCACCCTTTGATGATGTGGATTTAATATTGGTAACGCATGCGCATGGAGATCATATTAATGCAACCATGGTGCAGCAACACATGAAAAATAATCCCAATGCCATTTTTGTTTCTACGAAACAAACCGTTGAAGTGCTTAATGCACGTGACACACTTGATAATTTTCATGAGCGAAGAATCAGTTTCAATCCTTCAAAGGAAAAACCTCAGCAACAAACTATCAAGGGTATTCGTATAGAAGCTTTCTATCTACCCCACGGACCTGATTCAAGAATTATAAACAACGGTTATCTTGTTTCAGTGAATGGGATTACTTTTTTTCAAACAGGTGATGCTGATTTTGATCAATTTTCATTTGATGAGTTTCGGGCATTACAGTTGCCGGAAAAAAATATCGATATGTCATTCATTCAACATTACTATCTGAGAGGTGACTCATTGAGCACCAAATTTGTTAAGGAAGCAATTGGTGGTACCTACATCTTTCCCATCCATTACCATTACACCACCCCTTCATTCGATGCCGCGCTAATCCGCAAGCATTACCCAGAGTCAATCATATTTGAGAAAGAATTGCAGCGGTGGCGAATGCCTGAAAAAAACGTTATAACGCCAACCTTAAAAGGTGATTATCTTGGTCAACCATTACCTGGCGATATACCGATTGTTTTTGCGCCGGGTATTTTCTCATTAACAGAACGTTTGGAATCAAAAATAACTTTTTCTCCGGATGGCAAAGAATGTTATTTTGGAGTTGTTGAAATTAAGGAGAACAAAGCTTTCTATAAAATTTATTCTACTAAATACATGCACAACAAATGGACAGTGCAGCAGGAATCTCCATTCTCGAAAAGCAATGATGTTAGCAATCCATTTATATCAGCAGATGGTAAAAAACTTTATTTTGCTAAAAGTGGTGATATCTGGATGGTTGAACGCACTCTTGAAGGATGGCGCGAACCACAAGTTCTTCCTTCTCCAATAAATTCGGATTATAGAGATGGTTCTTATACAGAATCTGCCGATGGTATTGTTTATATTTCTTCCAAACGACCAGATGGATTTGGTGGTTACGACATTTGGCGTATACAGCCTAATTCAAATCAATCTCTACAAGCAGAAAATCTTGGTTCAATTATTAACTCAAGTGCGTTCGATGTGAGTCCGTTAATTGCCCCAGATGGATCATATCTTATTTTTGGATCAGAACGTGATGGCAGAAAAGGGCTTGCACAGCTTTACATCAGTTTTAAAAAAGACAATGGCGAATGGAGCAGTCCCATCAACATGAATAGCTGTGGTGCCAAAATAAATAATGAAACAGCTCATCATAGTGGTCCCTCGCTTTCTCCTGATGGAAAGTATTTATTTTTCAGACGTCATGAAGCGATGATGGAAATGGATGTTTATTGGGTAAATGCGAGAGTTATTGAAAAGTTACGAAATAAAGTAGTGGAGGAATATTCATCACAAGAAATCATTAATCTAAAAGGAGACTATCTCGGTCAACCATTACCTGGCGATATACCGGTTGTTTTTGCGCCCGGAGTTGTATCAACAGACACAACAATTGAGCATGGATCTCCAACATTTTCTCCTGATGGTAATGAAGTTTTCTGGCAGTCAAATTATAGACAAAGCGGAAAAGAAACGCAAATTTTTGGTATGACAATGAAACGGATTGAAAATCTGTGGACAGTACCAAAAATATCTCCCTACGATAGTGGTCCGGTTTTCTCAGTTGATGGAAAACGGCTTTATTATTTACCCTTTGGTGAGGAAAATGGAGAAAAAAATGGGCCTTACTTTGTAGAAAAAGAAGGTGAAAGCTGGAGCCAACCAGTATGTATGGACCTTCTTAAACAATTTCCTGAAATCAAAGTGGTTTACAATCATTCATTTACCAGTGACAATACAATTTATTTCTTAGGCTATGCAGAAGGATATTGGGCTAATTTTGGTATTTATCGTTCTGAATTTATTGATGGTAAATATGCACAACCAGAATTACTCCCTGATGAAATAAATGTTCCTGGCACAATTCGTAACTGGACGCCATTTATTTCTCCGGATGAGAGTTACTTACTATTCTCAACAAGTCGTCGTAATCCAAAAACCGATGCAGGTGATATTTATATAACTTTCCGAAAATCTGATAACAATTGGACAACCCCTGTTAGTTTGGGCGATAAGATCAATTCCAATAAACAGGAACGATTTCCCTCGGTAACACCCGATGGCAAGTATCTTTTTTTCACACGCTGGGTAGAAAGAGGAAATGAGGATGTTATGTGGGTAAGTGCGGCTATTATTGATAAATTAAAAAAGAAAATTATTTTAAGTAATTGAATCTTACCTAAAATTTTAGTTATGTAAGTAGATAATAAAAGGTTAAGTATTATGATAAAGAAAATGATCGTGATGGGTCTGATTCTATTTGGCTATCAATTTAGTTATTGTCAGTCTGAAAATATTGGGAACTATAGTGTTGGCTTCCAATATTTTAAAACCACTGACAATACCAGAAACTATATTGTTGAGAAGGATACTGTTAATCGGCCAATGTTAATACACTATTGGTACCCGGCAGAAAATAATCCTGAATCAAATTATATGACGTTCAAAGAATATATTGATTTGATTGCAATTAGAGAAGATTTTGCAAAAGATCAAAAGAACATTGACAATATAAGTAGGGGATTTTTAAATGCCTACTTAGGGTTTTCCCAGCAGTATTTTGGAATTGACACCTCAATAACAACGCAGGATGTGCTCAATAGCCAGGTTAATGCAAAATACAACGCCAAAGCAATTGCTGAAAAATTTCCGCTCATTGTTTATGCCCCATCCAATAGTAAATCTTCCGTTCAGAATCATATAATGTGTGAGTATCTAGCCGGCAATGGATATTCTGTAGTATCGGTTGGTTCTGCCGGACATGAAACATTAAGACGAATTGACCAAAAAAAATCCACCTTGGCCCAGGCGCGTGATATGGAATTTGTCGTAAAATTTGTTCGCGATTCATTAAAAGTAAATTTTTCTGATATTGGATTATTCGGGTTTAGTACCGGAAGTATGGCAACGATTATTTACCAGATGAGAACCCCGGAAGTGAAGGCGGTGGCAAGTTTGGATGGCAGCCATGAATCCGCCTTTTATAAAATTCTAAATAATATCGAAGCGGTTGATTTTTCTAAAGCGACAACACCCTATCTGATAATTGCCAATAAGTTTCAGGATTATTCGGTTTTTCCCTATTACAGTACAATCCCGGTTATAGACAAATATTTGTATAAGATGACGGCCATCGACCACAACGGGTTTATCTCCTATTGGCAACAATTCGCCAGGAGCGGAGAAGCACCAAAAGGTAATAGCATAACTGAAAGTTATTCTGTTTTATGTGATTGCGTTAATCGTTTTTTTAATACCACCTTGAAATCGGGAAGTGAGAATCCCAAAGAGTTGGACCTGCAGAATAATGAATTAATTCAAAAAGATACGACTGATTACAGGGTTGCTGCCCGGTTGCTTAATCAAATCCTACAAGAAGGTATTGATCC
>CAYTLS010000228.1:0-4861 GCA_964438745.1 uncultured bacterium | reverse complement strand
GAAATTGTAAGACCAATTATAATGGTCATATCAGTTTTACGGAAAGCGAAGAATACACGCGTATTATTTTTGAATTACCATTATCAGAAGGTTAGTATGTTTGAAAAAGATATTTTATTAATTGACGACAGCTTAACATTTTGTGAAAGCATCCAGGAGATTCTGGAAGACAAAGAATGGACGGTTGATTTTATCACTGATCCGGTCAAGGGGCTGGATGTAGTGCATGACAAACAATATAAAGTTATTCTGCTGGATTTGAAAATGCCGAACATCTCGGGGCTTGATTTTTTGAGTCAGCTGACCAAAGACAAACTGATCGGCAAAACCTATGTCATCGTTTTAACTGGTGAGATTACCATCGAAAACGCGGTGGATTCACTGCGCCTGGGTGCCAAGGATTTTATTCAGAAACACGCGGTGGTGGAATATACGGATATGTTTTTCGAGCGCATCCAAAAAGGCTTTCAGTGGCAGCATTCCCGGCTGGAAAATGAAAAGCTGGCCCGGCAACGCAAGCAGGCGATTGAAGAAAGCCGCTTAATCGTAAAAAGTGTTGGTCATGATATGTCCGGCAGTTATTACGCTTCGTTAATGCTACGCCTGCAAATGCTAAACAAGCAGATTGAAAAGGCGCAAAAGCAGGTCAATGAGGCCCTGGAAAAAGAGCATGAAGTTGATTTGGAAAAAATAACCGAATATCTGGAGAAATCCATTGATAAAGGAAAATCTATTGAGCGGCTACTGAGTTTTTTCAAAGAACTGGGACAGAAGCTGAAATATCTTGGACTGGCGATTGATAGTGAAAATGCCCACAAAAAAAGTGTGGATATCAATGAACTGCTGAAGGATGCTTTGCATTTGTTTAAGGATTCTGCCGCCGGCCGCAATATCAGTTTGTTTGTGGAAGAGGATTATGTGGATGAAAAACTGGAGATCAGTGCCAGTCAGGATGATATTGTCCGGGTGTTTGTGAATCTTTTTGAAAATGCGGCCAAAGCCATGGATTTTAAGGGTACTCTATCGGTGGTAACCGACAAGAGGGATGGATCAGCCATTATCAAAATTAAGGATACCGGTTGTGGTATACCCAGTGAATCCCTGGAAAAAATATGGCGCCCCGATTATACGAAATGGGAAGGTCAGCAGGGAACAGGTCTGGGGCTGATGATCTGCAAAAAAGTTATCGAAAACCATGGTGGCGAGATCACTGTTGAAAGTGAAGAGGGTAAAGGAACAACATTCAGAATAAAATTAAATCTTATTTAAAATTGGAAGGTGAACAAATGGGAAAAAAACAAATTCTTTTGATTGATGACAAAGCATTACTGCGCGATGCTTTGAAAGAATATTTAAGCGCCGGAGAATATAAAATATTTGAAGCCGAAGACGGGGAAGTTGCGATTAAACTTTTTAAAGAAAAGGACTTTGACCTGGTGATCCTGGATCATAAACTGCCGGGAATGGATGGATTACAGACACTTAAATTGCTCAAAAAACATAAGCCCGAAATACCTGTCATCGGTCTGACCGGAGAATTAACGATTCAGATAAAAGATGATTACCTGGCAGCCGGCGCTGCAGATATTCAGGCAAAATCAGCCATTTATGAAAAATTGATACCAGCTATTGAACAGGCCTTAAAAGGTGAAAGAGTTGATGCCGACAGAAAAAAAGATTTTCTAGAACTGGCAGAAAAACTTAAAAAATCCGGACGCTGGGAAGAATCGGCCATGTATCTGAAAGAAGCGGCCCTGGATAAGAAATCTGAAGGTGAAATTGAAAAAGCCAATGAAATTTTTGAGGAAGCCATCAGCCGTTATGTTCGCGCCGGACGCAGATCCAAGGCCAAAGAAGTAGAAAAATTAATGGATAACTAAGTATTTAACGGGTTTAATCTTTAAGAATTATTGAATCCCGAATTGATAGGAAATATCTTTTCGGGATTTCTTAACCTATATTATGTATTAATTTTTAAATTTTTTGAGCAAGATGAATAAAATTAACAGACTATAATATAAATAATAAGAAAATAATTTATGAAGTTTATGGATCTTTCAGTTTCTGTCGGATAGAATGATCTTTAAGTTAATTTAATGAAAAATATACAATTAAAAGATATCGGATTTGTTTCTATCCACAAAAATAAGCGCTCTGTAAATATGCGGGCCACTGTCCGGGTTGATGGAACTCTTCGAGTAACAATTCCAAATTATGTCACTTACAAAGAGGCTGTTACGTTTTTGCTGGGTCAAAAATCCAAATTGTTGGAAATGCAAAACCGGCAGCAGGAAAAAAGTCCGGGCTATGAAAAATATGAGATCGGGAAAACATACAAAACTAAATTTCATAGTTATTATCTCGAATATCATGAACGCAATGACTTTATGTTGAAAACAGAAACAGAAGATAAACTGAAAATTTCTGTTCCGCATACCACTGATGTGGCCGACGAGGAAATCCAATTTAATTTGCGTCAAATTATACGGGATATATATCGTTACGAAGCCAAAACTTATATTATTCCCCGTACGGAAATGTATGCAAGGAAGTTCAACCTGCATTATAATCGTATTACTATTAAAAATGCAAAATCCCGGTGGGGAAGTTGCTCATCGAAAAAAAATTTGAATTTCAATCTGAATTTAATGCGCTTGCCCGATGAACTGATTGATTATGTGATACTGCATGAATTAGCGCATCTCAAGCATCCCAATCATTCGCTGGATTTTTGGATTTTTTTAGGAAGAATGATTTTAGCCCCAAAAAAACTTGATAAACAATTACAAAATTATTCGCTGCCGTATTTCGCAACCTGAGAGGTAACCCATGGAAAAAATTAACAATCCTTTTGACAATCATTGCTTTGGATGCTCACCGAATAATCCGGTGGGTCTAAAGATGGAATTTTATTATGATCCGGAAAACCAGGGATTGGTATCCCATTGGGAACCTGATAATTCTTACGAGGGATATCCCAATGTGTTGCATGGAGGCATTCAATCTTTGATGGTGGACGAAATCGCTGCCTGGTCAGTTTATGTGCTGGCGGAAACAGCAGGTGTCACCAAATCCATGGCAATGGATTTTCAAAAGCCGGTTTTTTTGCACAAAGGTAAGATCAGTCTTCACTGTCGGCTGAAATCCATCACAAAAAGAGTTGCTGTTTTTGAAATAGACCTGAGTGATGGCGAAAGTAATATTTGTACTCAGGGTGTGGCTGAATACTTTATTTATCCGCAAAAAATAGCCCGTAAAAAATTTGATTATCCCGGCTTGTCCGCCTTTTTACCAAAAAAGTAGATCAATCCGTCAGCAAGATTCTTTTTCCAGTTACCCCAACTATGGCCGGCGGTATAATCCTCAATTTTTACCTGAAATCCCTTATCTTTCAACTCTCTTACAAAAGCATGATTGATGGCATAAAAATCTGTCTCATCCGGGGGAATGATCATATGAGAAACATTTCTTTCATAGCGGCCGATCTGAAAATAAAAATGGATTTCTGTGTTGTGATTTTCATCAACAAACTGCTTCAAAAAGAAATTATCAGCGGACAGATATCCGGATTGTGTAAAAACATTACCGAATTTATCCGGATTTTTTAATGCCGTGAAGATATTGATGGCGCCGGAAACGGATTTCCCCACCAGCAAGCGGTCTTCAGGATTATTCAATGCACTGAACCGGTTGTTTAAATATTCAAGTATATTTTCTGATAAAAGAGTTTTGATGTTCTGAATATAATCGATAGAAAGGTCATCGTTGTTTTCCATAAAGCCCAATTCCACAAAGACGGCAATTATTTTTTCTATTTTGTCTTCGTTGATCAGGGTTTCAATAATACGCGGAGCCTCGCCCAGTTCAATATATTTTTTTCCGTCCAGAAAAATAGCCAAAGGATAATAATCATAATCATTGTATTGCGGCGGAAAGTAGACGTGAATTTTAACATATTTATGGTTACCAATTGCAACCAGATGGGGTCTTGTCAGGTTCTCTTCTGAATTCTTAATTTTTTCCATGAAAAAGGGATTATTATGATTGACGATTTGAGATGTATAGCCGAATTCATTTTTTATTTTATATTGGTTGAGAGAATCAATCTGAGTTGCATTTTCATTGATTATGAACCAGTACTCCGGTACGCTGTTAGGAGGAATATTAACCCGTAGAAAGTGAAGATCGGTTCCCGGTATATTGGTTAAGGGCGTGGCATTGGTCCAATAATTCAGGTCGCCGATCATTTCAACTTTTTCCACATTGCCCTGATAGAGGAGTACGACAGTTGAGTCATTTTCGAATATGGGATAATCCTTTTTGGATAATTTCAGCATGAACCGGTCCACCAATTCCTGCCGGTAACCAGGGGTGGTAATATGCTGCAATTTTTGTTGTAATTGTTGAAAGTCAGAATTCTGCTTGTTAGAGCAGGAAAAGATGAAGAATAAAATCGATATGGCCAGCCAGTACCGCATTTTTATATCAGCCGCGACAGTCCAAGACCAAATTCCCGCCCGATTTCATTGAGTTTGTCAAAGACTTTGTGCTGCAGATAAAGTTCAGTTTGGTTTTTTGTTTCATTTTGCCACTCTTTTTCACCGGCGACATAAATATGATTCTGGTTTTCGGCTTTTCGACTGTTTTTTAACATGTCAATGTAATAATCCATATTTTGGCTGATCGCTTCCAGACCGCCGAAAGCCTCCGGATTGATGGCGCCGATAAAATGGCAAACACCGGCCGGTTTCCCTGTTTCGCCATAGACATCGGTTCCCACTTTCCCTGATGAAAGCACTGCTGAGAAAATATCCACAACCGCACTTAAGCCAAACCCTTTATGGCCGCCGGTCAGTTCACC
>CAYTLS010000227.1:0-4873 GCA_964438745.1 uncultured bacterium | reverse complement strand
CCTGATGTGGCATAGCGCGCCGCCGGAATTCGGACACACAAGTTCCGGTAAAGAGATCTGGATCTGGCAGCCGGGAAAATCTAAAGAATATTGGCAGGAACTGACAACGCCGGGGACGGAATTAAATGATCAGTGGCTTGTTCAGGTGGATGAAATCTCCCGCTATATGAAGCAATTACAGGATGAAAATATACCCATTCTCTGGCGTCCTTACCATGAAATGAATGGTATCTGGTTTTGGTGGTGTAATAAACGGGGACCAGAAGGTTTTCAGAAATTATGGAAAATGATGTATGACAGAATGGTCAATCACCACAACCTTAACAACCTGATCTGGGTCTGGAATCCCAACGCGCCCCGGGACAAGGAAGATGATGAAGCTTATGCTTATGAACTCTTTTATCCCGGTAATGAGTATGTGGATGTGCTGGCGGCGGATGTCTATCATAATGATTACAAACAGAGCCATCACGATGATATCAAGGAACTGGGCAAGGGTAAAGTGATCTCTTTGGGTGAAGTGGGACAGATGCCGACACCGGAAATTTTGGAAGAGCAACCGCAATGGACCTGGTTTATGGGTTGGGCCAACTGGTTGACTAAAGCCAACGATCCGGAAGATGTCAAAGCGCTTTACAACTCACCCCGCGTCATTACACTGGATGAAATTAAACGCAACAGAAACGGTAGTTACACAATAACTATTGAATAGACTTTTAGAAAGGGATATTACGTGGAAAAATTAACCATTAAAGAGAAAATCGGTTTTAGTATTGGGGAATACGCCGGTAGTGTTGTCTGGCAGACCTTAATGTTTTTTCTGCCCATATTTTACACAGATACTTTTGGTCTTTCTGCTGCGGCAGTATCAACCATGTTTCTGGTTGTCAGACTTTTTGATGCGATCAATGATCCGATCATGGGGGTGATCGCTGACCGGACAGAAACCAGGTGGGGGAAATTTCGACCCTACTTACTCTGGATGGCGGTGCCATATGGATTGGGAACTGTTTTGATGTTTATTACGCCTAACTTTAGTGATCTTGGAAAATTAATTTGGGCCTATGGCACTTATGGATTGATGATGGTCATTTATACCGCGATGATGATTCCCTATAATTCCATGATTGGGGTAATTACACCGGACCCGGATGAGCGGACCAGTGTTTCCTCTTATAAATTTGTATTTGCTTATGCCGCCGGAATCAGTGTGCAGGCGTTGATTATTCCTATGGTTAGACAATTGGGGGCGGGGAGCGCAGAAAAAGGCTATATGATCACAATGGGAATTTTTGGTGCGATTTGTATTCTCTGTTTTGTGATTGCGTTCCTCTCCAGCAAAGAACGGGTCCGGCCGGCTAAGGATCAGAAGACCCGGATTCGCGATGATCTCAAAGATTTAATGCACAATAAACCATGGATCATTCTGTTTATCGTCTGTATCTCAACATTGATGTATATTGCCATCAGAAGCGCGGTAATTATGTATTATTTCAAATATTATGTGGGTAATGAACGTGCAGCCAGCTGGTTTATGGTCTCCGGGACAGTTTTTGTTTTATTAGGAGTTTTGCCTACAAAATGGCTGCAGAAAAAGATGGGCAAGAAAAAATTATACATTTGGTCAATGATCATCATTGCGATTACTTCATTTTTGTTTATGATTGTGCAGCCCGATGATATGATATTGTTGTTTGGTTTGAATATCATTTTTTCACTGGCGTCAGGACCCACCATGCCCTTACTCTGGTCAATGTTGGCAGATGCAGCAGATTATTCTGACTGGAAAAATGGTCGACGCGCCACCGGGCTGGTCTATTCAGCATCCACCTTTAGCCAAAAAGCCGGTTTTTCGCTGGGCGGCGCTATATCAATGGCGATATTGTCACTCTTCGGATATGTGGCTGAGACCCAGCAGACAACCAGTGCTCTGTTGGGAATCAGGTTATCGTTGAGTGTTATTCCGGCGATTATTGCCATTGTCTCAGTAATTGCATTGTTATTTTACACGCTGGATGAAGAGACGCTAACAAAAATTAAAATAGAACTTGCAGAACGAAATAGTGATTAAAAATTTGGGAGATATTATGGAAAAAGACTGCCGAAAAATTTTAGTGAAAAAAGAATGGGACATTAATTTTGTCACTGACAAATTCAAAGAGAAAATCGAAAACCCTTATGAAGTTATTGTCAAAAATAAATATACGCATATCAGCGCCGGCACAGAACTGGCCTGTATCTCCGGTCTGGAAAGTTGGTTCCCCTTTCCAGGAACGCCCGGGTATACGGCGATTGGTGAAATCATTGAAAAAGGAGATGAGGTTAAGGATTTTGAGATAGGTGACCTCGTTTTCACAATGTCCAATCATGCCGAGTATTTCAAACTGGACATTCGCGACCGCTGGCATGGCGTCTGTGTCAAATTGCCGGAAGGCATTGATCCTGAACATGCGGCCTTTGTGCACATGGGAATCATTGCCATAACTTCCCTTCGCGTATCTGAAATTGAATTGGGCGATAATGTCCTGGTAACCGGCCTGGGAGTGATCGGCAATATGGCCGCGCAATTCGCCCAGATGCAGGGCGCTAATGTCATTGCCACCGATATCATTGATGCACGGATTGAGGTGGCCAAAAAATGCGGTATTGAAACAGCTATTAATTCCAAAACAGTTGACCTTAAAAAGGAAATTGATACGCTTACTAATGGCGAAGGTGTTTCAACGTTTATCGATGCTACCGGCGTACCGGCGTTGATAGAACAGTATGCTGATTTTGTTTCCTTCAATGGTGAGATCGTGCTACTGGGAAGTCCCCGAGCTGAATACGAAACAAATCTGACAAGCCTGCTACAGAAAGTACACCTCCTGCCGCAGAACTTGAAATTGAAAGGTGCGTTGGAGTTTACATTTCCGACTCAACAAGATGAATTTGTCAAACATTCTATCGAAAGAAATGGCAAGGTGATTTTAAACCTGATCAATGATGAAAAATTGAAAATAGTTCCCTTTTATACTCAAAAAATATCTCCTCAGGAAGCACCGGAGGCTTATGTCGGTCTGCGTGACAAGGGAGAAGAGTATATGGGCGTAGTGATCGACTGGACATAAATTTTATATAAAAGTTGTCCCGGCAAGTTCTTCTTCTCTCTCCTTCTAAAGATAACACAAGGGGCAACTTTTATTATAAATATTATACATGAACATCTTGTTTGTGAAATAATTGTAGTTCGAAGTTCCTATAAAATTATTAAACGATCAGGGATGATCGTTTAACAAAAATTGAAAAGGAGAAATGATGAGAAAATTTAATATCGGTATCATCGGCGCCGGAATGATCGGAGATGTTCACCTGGAAAATATTCGCAAAGATGGCCGTGGTGAGGTTACCTGGATTGCTACCAGAACCGAGAAAACACTGAATAAAAAATTGAAAAAATATAATATTGCCAATGGCACCACTGATTATAATGAACTGCTGAGAGATGATAATCTTGATGCAGTGATTATTGCAGCGCCACCTTTTATACATCTTGCAATGTTCGAAGCGGCTCTCAAGGCCGGCAAGCACATTGTCATGGAAAAACCGGTGGCGGCGAACAGGGCCGATTTGGAACAGATGGTAAAACTCGCTGAGCAATATCCCGACCTGATGATTTTGGAATGCTCCTGCCGTCATGCGCGACTGCAACCGAAATTTGAGTTCGTCAAGCAAATTATCGACGATGGAAAAATTGGCGATGTTTACCACATCCATCACAATGCCGCTTCCCGTGGAACCTTTATCGAATGGAACCCGGCGGGAACCTGGGCCCACCAGCATGAAAAAGCCGGCGGCGGCGCTTTTGTGGACTGGGGTGTGTATGACCTCTCATTTCACATGGGATTGCTGAATGATAAACCGGAATTACAATCTCTGGAATCCTTTACTAAAAATGGTATGAAACCTTTACCGGAAAACCTGGAATCTGATATTGAAGAGCATGGTGCCGCATATATGAAATTTGATACCGGGCTGACCTATTATTTTGAAAGAGGCGCCGGTGTACAATTTGAGATTCCCAATGAAACGCGAATTTATGGCACCAAAGGTGGTTTACGGTTTGGATTTTGTTCCTGGGATCCGGCTGAAGTGGAAATGTTCTATGTTGATGATGCCGGCAATGAAAAAGCGGAAACGCTGAAAGCAACTGTGCCGGAAAGTCATGATGATAATTTCGCCTTCGCAAAACATTTTCTGGATTGTCTCGAAGGCAAAGCAAAACCCGGTATGACAATTCAGCGGGCTGCAAAGCATTTGGATATTATTTTTAAGATTTTAGGGAAATAGTCGGGGAAACTGGTTCCCAAATTTAATTTGGGAATCAGTTATATGTTCCTTGCTCAGTCATCGCGAGCTTGCGAAGCGATCTCGAACGATCGAAGAGACCAATCTCTTTCAGTTTACTAGCATTGACGAGGACATCGAGATTGCTTCAATCGCTCTGCTCTTTCGCAATGACTTATAAAAAAGGAAGAATTAATAAAAAGGAAAAATGAGATATTCAATTTCTAAAATCGGGTTGCTGCTGCTGATGTGCACTTTGCTGTTCGGCGAAGTCAGCCAGGAAACGATCGATCGCACAAAAATCGTCTTCCTCGGTAATGCGCTAGTGGAAGATTGCAACTGGAATGATTTGACCGGACGTGATGATATCAAAAACGCCGGATTCAGGGACTTCACTTCCCACCAACTGGGCTGGGTTTTTTCCCATAGCGTGGTCAATTATAAGCCGGATTATTGTCTGATTTACAGCGGTTTGGAAGATATTCTACTGGAAGTGCCACATGCAGTCATTGTAGATAATTATAAACGATTGTGTGATCGTTTACAA
>CAYTLS010000226.1:0-4874 GCA_964438745.1 uncultured bacterium | reverse complement strand
ACAGTTTCTGTGGCAATCACATTTTTGTATTTTTGAGCTGCTTCAAATAAATCTTTAGAGGTGCTGGCCCGGTCGGAATTAGACTGGCTGACGATAAAGGTGTCAACTACATCGCTAAGATTTTTGATCATCAAATTAAAATCCTTATCGAACAGAATCGCCACAACACAAAGGAGTTTTTTATAAGAGTAAATTTTTGAGAGATTATATACTAATTTCTCTACTCCGGCCGGATTGTGGGCACCATCGATGATAATTTTTGGATCTTCAGAAATGGTTTGCATGCGCCCTTGCCAGATAACATTGGTAAGAGCTTCTCTGGTCAGTTTTTCCTGTAATGTCCAGCCGTCCCGGCGAGCGATTGCGGCTGCGATCAGCAGGGCCAAAGTAGCATTGTCAATCTGATGAATACCCACCATATTGCAAAAGAGATCAGTAAAAGCAATGTTGTATTCCGGAATTTCGCAGTCAAACCGGTTTCCCCCAGGTGTCATTTCCTTAATAGTCACCCGACAGTTTTCTTCCACTGATAGTACTGATGCTTTTTGTTGTTCTGCTTCAGCGCGAATGACATTCCCGGCCCTTTTGGGTATTTTTCCAATAACCACCGGCGTTTGTGGTTTTATTATTCCGGCTTTTTGCCAGGCGATTTTTGCCAGAGTGTTCCCAAGGCTTTTGGTGTGGTCATAATCAATGGAAGTAATCACGGATATCTTACTGTTAATCAATTTTGTTGCGTCCAGTCGACCACCCATCCCAACTTCTACAATGCTGTAGTCCACCTGTTCATCATAAAACAGTTGAAAAGCCAGGGCCGTTGATATTTCAAAAAAGGAGGTGTCGTATTTTTGATGAAAACCGCGGGTGCGAAGATAGGTGTTCAGAATTTTTCCTTCCGGTAATTCCTGCTTGTTAATCCGAAATCGTTCTTTGTAATCTACTAAGTGCGGTGATGTATTCAGCCCGGTAGAAAAACCATGAGCGAAAAAAATCGCTTCTACCATGGCGCTGGTAGATCCTTTACCATTGGTACCGCCAATATGAATACCTTTTAATTTTTTTTCAGGATTACCGATCGCACGACTATATTGGGTAAAGTTATCCAGTTGTAGTTTTTTCTTGCCGGCGCATTTGGATTCTATTTCTTTTAAAAATTGTTGGTAGTTCATGACTTCGGGCTTTTTTGATGAGTAATTTAATATATTATTCCCACCTATTAAATAGTTATTCAGTAAAAAAGCAGCATTTTGATGGATGAAATATTAGTAACATTTTCATCAGCTAAAAACAAACTCATTGATATTAAGGTTTTTAAATAGTAAACTTTCCGGATTTTATTATAATTTGGAGTTTACTTGCAATATAAATTTGATGAATTCAAACAATGGTTTGACAATTATACCAGGCAATTTAAATCTGATGATGAAAAAATTCAGCGAAATTTTGACCTGAAAATTTTACATACACGTAAGGTTTATGAAAATGCTGTTGTAATTGCTGAAGCTTTGGGGCTGCCGGAAGAAGATACTTTTGTTGCCAAAGTGGCAGCACTTTTTCATGATGTCGGACGGTTTGAACAATTCCAACAATACAATACCTTCATTGATAAACATTCGGTTAATCATGCTGAATTGGGACTTGATATTCTGGCACGGGAACAATTATTTGAGTCATTGCCGGAAGATCTTTCTGAGAAAATTGTAACCGCGATTGAGTACCATAACAAACTGGAAGTTCCTGAAAATATGAATTATTCTTTAGGGTTTCATGCCCGTTTGTTAAGAGATGCTGACAAACTGGATATTTTTCGTGTGGTCACCGAGTACTATGAACAGCAAAAAAGCGGTGATCATAATGAGGCGATTGTCCTGGGCCTTCCCGATGATGAAGGATTCACTAATGCTGTCATCTCTGATATTAAAAACAGGGAAATCGTAAAATCACAGGATCTGCAGACAATCAATGATTTCAAACTTTTACAGGCCGCCTGGGTGTTTGATATCAATTTTTCCATTACAATGAGTTTGATAAAGGAAAGAAAATTTATCCACCTGATTTTTCAGAGTTTGCCGGATTATGAAGATATTGCACTGGCGCAAAAAATAATTACCGACCATATGGAGAACCATTGTAAAAAAGAGAAGAATGCCGTACTTTTTTAGAATATAAAGGGGAAATTATGCCAATCAAAAAAATGAAAGTAATGATATCAAAGCTGCCCAAAAATCCATGGTGGGGACATGGCACACCAATGTATGAAAATAATCCCGCCATGAAAGAAGGCAATGTACCCAATCAGGATATTGTGGAATTTGAGATGGACATGCTTTCCCACTTATTTCATAAATTACCAGTGGAAGTGGTTGAATTGGATTTCCCTTATATTCTGGATCAACATAATTTTGATACTCGCAAACATGATTTCGTTTTTGTCCGTGATTTGTTTATCAGTAATCGAAAAGGGGAGATGGTGATTTCCTGTTTTCGCGAGCGGGAACGACAAATGGAAGCGGATATTATGCAGGTGATTCTTAACGCCCGGGGATACAAAACCCATCGATTGTCAGATGCCTGTGATGCCTATGCTGAAGGTGGCGAATTTTACTATTGCAAAAATGAAAATATTCTCTTTGCCGGAGAATGTCGCAACAACCGCAAGGGCAGTGAACAGACTGCGGGCCTTTTAAATGTTGATAAATTGATCATTTTAAAATCAGACGCCTTTCATTTGGATACGATTTTCACGCCGGTTTTTGATAAGCAAAATGATTTGGCCGCCATGATCGCCTGCACTGAATTGATGACCTCGGTTTCCGTGAATGGACTTCGGGAATTTGGCAAGAAAAAAGATATTCCCCTGGTTGAAGTGACACCGGACGATGCTATTGGTACAAAAGATGAATTGGGGGATTTTTCGGTTAATTGTCTGCCATTACCGGGCTATTTGGTTGGTCCCTCAAGATTCCGTGAGAAAAGGGTAGAGCAATTATTGCAATCCCTGGGCATATTACATATAACAGTCCCACTGACTCAATACCGGCTCAGTGGTGGTGCTGTTCATTGCGCTACCAATGAATTGTAATCAGTTTCGGTTATGAATTGTTTTCAGATAGGCAGCATGAGCTTTGATTGACCCGGAACTGATAGCGGTGCCAAAAACTGTGCTGACCCTGCCCGGAAGCAACTGGCTGTTTTTCTGACTAATATCCAAAATTTTAAGCAGAACCGCTTCTGCCTGATCATTCCTGTTCATGTTATAAAGTGATTCGGCATACCGTAGGTTGTGATAGATCGATATTTCCCTCTCTAAATAATCATATTCATACCGGGTATAAACAAGGGGCGTACCGGTTTTTTTCAATTCTGCATCCAGGGTTTTCATTACAGCATCGCTGATCTCGTCCTGGGAGGTAAAAATATAATTATTTAGTGAACTAATAGTGGCGTCAATGTAAGTATCTTTGGTTCGTCCTTCCAGGGCCGCGCGAACAGTTGAGGACGATTTGTCAAACAACCGGTTTTGAATACTGATACGAATTTTGTTGGCATAGAATTCAAATTCCTGGGCGGCCGTTTCCTGCCCCAGGGACCTGGCCATCCAGGCAGCATCTACCAGCCCTTTGTAAACCAGTGCTGAGGTCGCTGTAAAATGCTTGCCGGGAAGTGGAAATTCATTGGTACCGGAATCCTCCCGGATTAATCCGGTTTCATCAATCAGGTTGACAAGAACCAGGGCGATTTCCCGATAAATTTTTTCCCAGTAATATTCCAGGAACCGGCGATCCTCTGTGTTTTTTAGGTAATGACGAATATTAGTCAACACTAATCCAAAACCGCCCAGGGAAATGACGGGGTGCTGTCGGTTAATCGATTTCTCAACACTATTGCCAAAATAATTATGGGTAGATAACGCATACTGGTTAAACAAGCCAAGATTATTGCCGAAAAGTGTCAGGTTGCGATGTTTTCCGCATTTCCCACGCATTAAAAACTGTAAACAATTTAATGCTTCCCGATTGTGTCCGCTATGTAATAATCCCTCAATAATAATCGCCTGATCCAGTAAGTTGGTGCGATTATTTCCCGGTGGCAGGGAAGAGATGATTTGCCCTTTAGCTGGAAATTCTTCGCGGCTTTGGGCCATTTTAATCATGGCCAGTGATTGTAGATAAAGAGTTAATTTTTTTTCGGAAATATCGGTGGGAATATCGGCTTCTGTCTGCCAGTCGCGCCACCATTTCAATTCCCTTTGCAAAATACTGAAGTTATTATTCAGATTTTTGTATTTCATGCTTGAAAAACTGCTGCCCGGCGCTTTGTGATGGATAATTATACGCAACCATTTCTGCTGGGTATTGGTGAAGCCGTCTTTATGAATTATTAAATTTTTCGCGGGATTCACCGGCGTAAAATCCAGGGAATAATGAGCCAGGTTCGGGCCTTCCAGCAAAAGATAAAATACCCATAGAGGCTGGGTTTCTGAAAAGGGGGATAAACCGAAAATAGAAAGATTAAAATCCGCTGTACGACCATTCAGATGAAGGATGCCGGTGCCGGGAATATAGCTGGCCCTGGTTAGAATATCTTTTAAATTCATGCTTGTGCCGCCCCGGTAAATCACCGGAACCAGTTGGTCAAGCACAAGCGGAGTTTTGCTGGCTTCATTATATTCTGCATAAATATGAGGATAAAAATGAGTGAATTCAACGGAGGTTGGATTATAAGCGGCGCCGGCGATACCATTGGAAAACGGGAGTAAAGAAGATTCGGCTGTGGCAATTTGCGGTCGTTGTGAGAATTGCTTGAGTTCCTTATTACTATATATATAGGGCGGATCACCAAAAATTCCTCCGGAATTATTGGGAGAATAGAGG
>CAYTLS010000225.1:0-4888 GCA_964438745.1 uncultured bacterium | reverse complement strand
CGATAATATTAGTAGAAAAAAAAAGGAATATATATGGATTTGGCAAGTTTTTTATTGGGCGTATTGATTGGCTATCTGATTTTGTCGGTAATGGCAGTTGGAAAAGAAGAAGAGTTGAAACTTGCAATTATACAGATGGTGCATAAAAATGATAATACATTATGTAAAAGACTTTTAGATGGACAATAAATTCTCTTTTAGTTTTGTCTCAGAAAAAAGGGGTAACATGACGTTGCTCCTTTTTTGTTTAGGAGAAGTCAGAAAAGGTTGATTGGCCTATCGATGATTACAGAAATGTTATTTTACCAGCAAATATAGCACGGTCAGTTTCATCTTTTTTCTTTTCGGGGTTTAAAATTGCATATTCTTGATAAATTGAGTATTTTTAATTGATTTAATCATGGGAGCGAAAATGTCAGAAAACCAAAAAGATAACAACATTAACCGCCGTAAATTTTTAAAAAAAATGGCCAAAAATTCAGTATTTATTCCCCCGACGATAACAAGCTTTTCGCTGCTGCAAAACCGCTCGCCATGGTGGTGGTGGACAGGACATCATGGCCATCATTCAAATCCTCATCATCACACACCGCCACCGCCTCCATCTCCTCCTGGTTTGGATTAAGCCGGAATTATCGGGCAAAAATTTTATCTAATTTTTTTTCAAACTCAGTTTTTACCAAGCCTTTTAACCCGTGCTCTTGATTGGATAATTTTGCTTTTAGAGCTGCAAGTTCATCCCCACTGAAAGTAATAGCATTGACAATATGCTTTTCAAAGGCATCGTAAGCCATAGGCGCGACTGCTTTCGTCATCTCGGCAATCACTTTTCCATATTCCTGAATTTCCCATTGCGCGTGATAATCCAGCCTTAATTTTAAAAAATGAAAGAGATTGTGCAGATCGATTTGCCAGTACCATTGCGTATAAAGGGATAATGGAAGGTTGATGCGGGCCAGTTCTCTGGCAATGTCATCATCAAGCAGATTTTTGTAATCTTTATAGGTGTCTTCATTGGCCTGCAGGAGAAGGTCGAGCACTTTTTGTTGTAATTCCGCCGGAATTTCTTCCTTTGAGCGGCCCTGCCGGTTGTCTTCATTTTGGAAACGGATTTGATC
Source organism: uncultured bacterium (assembly GCA_964438745.1). Taxonomy (GTDB): domain Bacteria; phylum Fidelibacterota; class UBA2242; order UBA2242; family JAFGTP01; genus JAFGTP01. The sequence goes on along the minus strand of CAYTLS010000225.1, from coordinate 3,770 downwards.
TTTAGGAGGCAAATAAAATTCTTTTTCCATAACTGAATAGCGGCCGGAGATTTCATTAATGCGCGCGGTTCTGTGCCGCACCCATTGGCGGGCCACGAAAATTGGCATTTTGCAATGGAAAGTCAGGATGACCTGCTCAAAAGGAGAGGTGTGTTGATGTTTCAGAAGATAATTGATCAATCCGCGATCCTGACGGACAGATTTTGTGCCTTTGCCATAGGAAACCCGGGCTGACTGCACGATACGCTGATCGCCACCCATATAGTCTACGAGCCGTACAAAACCTTTGTCAAGAACTTTAAACTCTTTGTCTAATATTTGTTCTGCAGCTTCAGAAACTTCATGTGCCATACATATTCTCCGTGTTAAAATTTATCCCGAAACAGTGCCAGAATTGCTGAATGAGGAATAATGAGGTAAGGTTTATTTTCTATTTCCACTTCGATGCCGGCTTTTTTTATGAACAGCGCGAAATCGCCTTCCTTGGCCTGGAGTGGAATGTATTCCGGTTCCGGCATATCTTCCGACTCCCAGGGTTCATACTCATCGTCTTCCGGTAGGGCCTGAACATAGCCGGGACCGGTCTGAATAACAAAACCGGACTGTACTTTTTCTTTTTGTTTAACTCCGGGGGGGAGGTAAAGCCCGCCGGCTGACTTGTTCATTTCTTTGCTGGGGTCGATCAGGACTTTGTCGCCAATTAATATAATTTCTTTATCTTTAAACATTTATTATTTCTCTGCTTCTCTAAATGATTATGGTTAATCCCAAAATTTTGCTAAAAAACTTTAGATTATCAAGGTAAATCTGGATAAGGGGGGATAATATTGATCATCAGAAAGAATGGCGCTGAGATATCCTGGTAGATCAAGAAAAAAATACTTACAGCAGCAGATATTCTTTATGAAAGGGAAAAAAGAAAAGGCAAAAAAGATAGATTTTTTGCCTTTTCTTGAAAAAATTATAGAATAAATTTATTCATTATTGCGTACAGCATCCCAGTAGAGATAAGCGCAAAGAGCAAGGAACATTACAAAGCCGAGAATTTCTGCCGGTGCGGATTCTGCCCAATGTTCGGTTCCAATTGCTTTCATAATTGACCAATCCTGATTAATGAACTGTTTACCGATAAAAACGATAAAGGCAGACAATACACCCATTATAGCGCCACCTGCAATAAAACCCGATGCAATCAGGGTTCCTTTGTCTTTACGTTTTTTAATAACCACCACATCATCGCTGCTTTTTGATACAAAATGTGCAATGATACCACCGGCCAGGATCGGTGTATTCAAATAGATCGGTAAATACATACCCAAAGCAAATGCCAGGGGAGAAATACCAATGAGTTCCAGTATAATCGCCAGAAAAACACCCGCCATATAAAGTAACCACGGCGCGGGACTACCGGTCATCAGTGGTTCCAGGACAGCGGCCATTGCCGATGCTTGCGGCGCTTCCAGTCCACCGGGCCCAAATCCATAGGTTTTATAAAGGACAAGAATGACAAATCCTACGGAAGCAGCGGAAAAAAGGGTGCCTAAAAATTTATATTTTTCCTGTTTTACAGGAGTTGTACCCAGCCAGTAACCGATTTTCAGATCGGTGATAAAACCACCAGCCATGGATAATGCCGTACAGACAGTCCCCCCGATCAGGAGCGCGGCCAGCATTCCTTTTTCACCGTAAAGGCCGGCTTTTACCAATATAACCGATGACAGAATCAATGTCATCAGGGTCATGCCTGATACCGGATTGGTGCCGACGATCGCAATCGCGCGGGCTGCCACAGTGGTAAATAAAAATGCAATGATCATCACGATCAGCAGACCAACGATGGCATGCCAGATATTTAATTCAACAACACCAAACAGAAGGAAAACAAACAAGCCGATAAAGGTTAACAGCAACAATAGAGAAATCCATTTCATGGTGATGTCTTTTTGGGTTCTTTGTTGGTTTCCTTCAGAAGCGCCTGTGACGCCGCCACTTAGTTCTTTGGCAGCTAATTTGAATGCTCCAAGAATAATCTTTGAGGATTTCAAAATGCCGATGATACCGGCTGCTGCAATACCGCCAATACCAATATGACGAACATAATCAGAGAATATCTCCTGGGGCGCCATATCTTTGATGGCCACTGCGGATTGCATAATCGGACCGGGAATATGTTGCCCGATGAAGTAAATCGAAGGAATCAAAACCCACCAGGCCAGAAAAGAACCGGCAGCAATAATCATGGCGTATTTTAGCCCTACGATATACCCCAGTCCCATAACTGCGGCGCCGATATTAATTTTGAAAACGATTTTTAATTTATCGGCCAGAGCCTGTCCCCAGCCAAAAACCTGGGTGGAAACCACTTCTTTCCAAAGACCAAAACCGGAAACACAGAAGTCGTAGATGCCGCCGATAGTTGCGGCAGTGACCAACACTTTTGCCTGGCTGCCTCCGGATTCACCGGCGACTAATACTTCAGTTGTGGCCGTGGCTTCCGGAAAAGGAAACTCCCCATGCATATCCTTGACAAAATATTTACGAAAAGGAATTAAAAACAAGATACCCAGAAAACCACCAATCAGAGAGGCCAGGAATATCTGGAAAAAAGAGGCTTCAAGCCCCAGAATGTACAAACCGGGAATTGTGAAAATCGCGCCGGCGACAACAACACCGGAAGAAGCGCCAATAGATTGAATGATTACATTTTCCTGCAAAGCGTTCTTGCGCTTCAGCATCACCGATGTTCCGACTGCGAGAATGGCAATGGGAATCGCCGCTTCGAATACCTGCCCGATTTTCAGGCCCAAATAGGCCGCCGCCATAGAAAAGAGTACGGAATAAAATAAACCCCAGGACAAAGAGTATGGAGTAATTTCCGGTACAATTTTTTCGGCGGGGATAACAGGTTTGTAAACTTCTCCCTCTTCAAGTTTACGATACGCATTTTCCGGTAATTTAACCCCGGATTTTGAATCTGTCATAAAACCCCTCCATTTTTAATTAATAACAAATTTATAGTATGCTTTGCTAGTAGAAGGTATCAGCGTGTTTTTTCAATAACGCATTTTTTGATGCGATCGGATATTTTTTCAAATAATAAATTAACTTCATCGTCCTTTAATGATTCCAGCCAGACGCGAACTTTACATCCGTAGCGTTGAGCCCATTCAAAATAGGCTTTTTTCCCGACATCAGCACCAATTTTTTCGCTACAGATATATTTGTACTTTTCCATTTCAGAAATCTGGATCGCCATTTCTTTTTCATGTCGAGAAAGTATTCGTTGATTAGGTATAATGCAATCTCCATTCATAAGAGCTAAATCCCCAAAAAAATAATTAAACTAACAAAAACCCCAATGTGAAATATAAATTTTGTGAGAAACAACCGCAATAAAAAATAAAAAAACTTGGTTTTTTCTTTTCTAAGGCTCAATTTTTATTTATGCTACATTAAAATATTAACGGGAGAAGTTATGCAGATAAAAAATGGTATCAAAGTTGTTATTCTTGTAATAATTGCGACACAATTGTTCGCCGCAGATTTTGTTGGGAATCTGGAACGGCTGATGGGAAAAAATGCAGAAGCCTATGCCATGCCTGCTGTACAGGGATTTAGCAGCAGTCTGAATGCCGGGCTGTATAAAAAAGCCTCGGTTAGTGCCGGCAAATTAATTCCCTTTGGATTTGACATTGGCGTTGTTGGGATTGCTACCGTCATTCCTGATGGTAAAACTCAATTTGAACACAATTTAGATGACTTTACCTTTG
>CAYTLS010000224.1:0-4890 GCA_964438745.1 uncultured bacterium | reverse complement strand
AAAAGTCAGGGTAAAATCCAATACTTCGTCTATCGTATCCGGTAATACCAAAAAATCTCTGAATTTCATAATCGTCAGAGATTTAATATTTTCATTTTCTCCAAAATAGAGTTCCGATTCCGAGCTTAAATTATAATTGGATTTAACCGTTGCAATGTCCATATCTTCCACATCCAGAGTTTTTTGTGAATATTTCAGGATATTGGAATCCACGGTTTGTGTTGGAATCTTGTTCTCACAATTCAAAAATACACCAATAAACAGAAGCAGCAGGAAAATTATTTTTCCCGTCCGTTTATTGGATTTTGTCAACAATCTTATCGATCTCATCAGCAGCTTCTTCCCAGTTTTCATCAACAACGTCAAAGGTTGATATTAGTTCGTTTTTCTCTTTCAAAATATTGGCAAACACGTCATCCTTTTTATACGCTTCGATCAAATTAGTTCCATCGTGATTAACAAACATCACATAATCTGCTAATTTCATAGATTCAGCCACGCAATCGATCTTCCCGTCTCTTTCAAGGGTTGTCTCAAAATCTTCCAATCCGATTTTTTTATATTCTTCTTTTGAATAGACTCCCTGATCAGACTTTGAATGCAATACCTGGATAATCTTTACACTTTCCAGAAATTTTTTGTCAACTAATCCGGATTCTAAAAAAATCGGCAACAAACTCATTTGCCAATCATTACAGATCAGCACGTCGGGCTTCCAGCGCAAATAACTCAACGTGTTCAAAGCAGCCAGAGAAAAATAACCAAAACGGACAGAATTCAGACAGTGGTCCTCTTTACAATCCATATCATATAATTTTTCTGAGGTTGGTTTGTAGAAATCATCGTGTTCCAGAAAATAGACCTGAACTTTTGTATTGGGAATAAAGGCCGATTTCACACTAGCCGGAAATTCTTCTCCCATATAATTCAACTTCATGTTTCTGAGTCTGATAACTTCCCGCAAGATATACCGGCGATCGCTGATAAACCCGTATTTGGGCATCATCAGCCTGAAATCATATTTTCTTTCAATAAATTCAGCCGGTACGCCTTTTGAAAAATTGGCTAATTGATAGCTTTCTGCAAAAGGAATAATCTCGGAAGTTAAGTAATAAATTCTTTTTGACATAATTCAACTCTTTTCTCTTTATTTTACTAGAAGCTTTATTTTTAATTATTTCCGATCTCTAAAAAGAAACCGGATAATTTTTAAAGCAAACTTTTCCAAGGCTCCAAATTTAACCTTTTTTTAGTTAATTTAAAAGAGCTTAATATCTGGTTTTCACTACGCTCATGTTTAGGATCAGTCCAATAATGAGGGAACATGTCAGCACAAAGGTACCGCCGTAACTTAAAAACGGCAAGGGTAACCCTGTCACCGGCATCAGGCCGACAGTCATCGCAATATTAATTATGACATGAAAAAATAATATACTTGTTAATCCTACCACCACAAGGGAGGAAAACTTGTCTTTCAGTTTGGACGCGGTTTGAAAACTCAAAATGATCAACAGGAAGTAGAGCAATAATACGACACTGACACCGACAAACCCCCATTCTTCTCCCAGCACTGAAAAAATAAAATCAGTATGTTGTTCTGGTAAAAATTTCAAGTGTGTTTGGGTTCCCTGTCCAAATCCCTTGCCCCATACACCACCGGAACCAATTGCCACCTGGGACTGGATCACCTGGTACCCTGCGCCCTGGGGGTCAGCTTCAACATTGAACATGGTGAGTATCCTGTTCTGCTGATAAGAATGCAGATTATTCCAAATGATCGGGGTAGTAAATCCTAATGACAGATTCAATAGGAAGAGCACCACCAAGAGCACCCAGCGCTCCTGCGTGAAATAAAGGATCAACCCCAGCAAAATGACCCATATAAAAAATGTATAAAAATTAAATGCTGTCAATACACTGATCACCGGCGCTATTATTAAAAAAATATGAAACAAACGGGTTTCCGCCCAATACAACATTGGAAAAAGTGAGAAAACCAAGATCATTGATGTACCGAGATCCGGCTGCTTGAGAATAATTGCTGTCGGTATCAGGGTCATCACCACCGGTATGATAAAAACCTTAAAAGTTTTTGGACTCAGTTCGGTATTGGAGAGATTTTTGGCTACGGCCAGTACCATTATGATCTTCATCAGTTCTGAAGGCTGAAAATTTATACCGCCAAAATTCAACCAGCGACTGGTTCCCGTGCCATCCGCTCCAAGCAAATAGGGCAACAAAATCAGGCCGATCCCAATGCCATAAAACCAGTAGGCTTTCTCAAACAAAAACTTCTTTTGAATAAAAAAGACAAAAATCCCCATAAATAAACCGATGATCATACGGATCAGTTGCTTGCCGCCGGCATTCTGAAAAAAGGGTTTCCCGGTATGCAGTGAAGCGCTGTATACTGTCATTACACCTATAACCGACAGCAGGAATACAACCGCCAGAATTGCTTTACTGGTTCTCGATATAAATTTATTTGATTTATTACTTTTCTTTTGGTATTCCATCTATTTAAACTTTTCTACATTGTTTTTACAATATTCAAATAACTGCTGAATGATTGGCGCGGCCGCACTGCCACCATGACCGCCATGCTCGATCACCGCCGCCGCCGCGACTTTGATAGAATCATTTTCCGCCCATCCGACAAACCAGGCGTGATCTTCACCATGCGGATTCTGGGAAGTACCGGTTTTTCCAAAGACACGCATACTGTCCACCCGGGCCCGGCTACCGGTGCCTCGCGGGGCATAGACAACTCTTGACATAGCCTCCTGAATAAATCGCCAGTTATGCTCAGATATGCCCGCTATCTGTTTTTGTTCAGGGCGCAAATAGGTGAAACCCTCACCCTTCATATTTTTATACTTTAAGGCTAAATGGGGTCGTACCACTTTTCCACGCGTGGATAATATAGAGACATATTTTGCCAATTGGACCGGCGTGGCGATCATATCCCCCTGACCAATAACCTGGTTTAATTTATTGCCCTCTGTCCACTTATTCACACCGTATTTGGCATTCAGATATTCGCTATCTGGACAGACACCCGGATGTTCATTGGGAAGATCAATTCCGGTTTTGCGTCCGAATCCAAACAAGGAAACATATTTTGCCCAAAGGTCTATATCCATTTTTCGTATCAGATTATAAAAATAAACATTGCAGGACTGCTCGATCGCCTTTTCCATATCTACACGTCCATGACCATACTCATTCCAGCAGTGAAAAACACGACGGCCCAGACGATATTTTCCGCTACAGAAAAACTCATGATTCGAACTGATAATATTGTTTTCCAGTGCAGCTATAGCCGCCACCATTTTCAGTGTAGATCCCGGCGGATATAAGCCATTAGTAATACGATTGTAGAGGGGCCGGGCCGGGTTATCCCGCAAAACAGCCCAATCTTCCGGTGAAATAATACCGGAAAAAAGATTGGGAGAATAGTCCGGGGAACTGACCATTGCATAGATTTCACCATTTTCAGGATTCATGAGGATTACAACCCCGGGGAGTTCGGCCATCAGGTCTTCAGCCAGTTTTTGCAAGCCCAGTTCAATCGTGAGGGAAAGATCTTTGCCCGGTTGCGCCGGTATTTCCTCTTCACCTTTGTAAGTGCCAACCGCCTGTCCCCAGGCATTGACCTGAATATATTTTATCCCACGTTTGCCACGAAGTATTTTTTCATACTGCCGTTCGATCCCTTTCCAGCCGATCAAATCTCCCTGCTGATAATTAAAATCCCGGGATAACTCGATATCTTTTTGACTAACTTCCCTTAAATATCCAATGATATGCGACATATTCGCCGCTGAGGGAAATGATCGCAAGGGCTCAAAAGTATACAAGACACCCGGCAGTTCCAGTTTGTGTTCCTGTATTTTTGTCAATGTTTCTATATCCACATCTTCGGCGATCTTAGCCGGCAGAAACCGGCCACGCCAGTTATTGCGCATACGCTTTTTAATTGTCCCGGGAGTTATGTCCAGCAGACCGGCAACTTTTTCGCAACTTTCGCCATCGGGATCAAATTCAAAAGGAATAACATTAATATTATACTGAAATTTATTATCGGCAACAATTTGACCATTACGGTCATAAATAATACCCCGCGGCGCTTCGGTGGGAATCATTCGAATACGATTGGAATTGGCAATTCCCACATACTTGCTGTACTGCATAATCTGCAGATTGTACATTCGTACAAAAAGGATCAGGAAAAGAAATATAACTACTGAGAAAACAAAATTTTTCCGTGCTGATGATATTTTATTTTCAATCAATTTCATTAATGCTCTGTTTGTTTTGAAAAAATAAATTCAATCAAAAAATAAAAGACACCGGTGTATATTAACGACGGCAGGACATAGCGAACGACACGATATTGCAAACTGAGAGACATGCTGTGATAATAAATGGAATAAAAGAGGAAGAAATGAAGGAATAAAATCACAAGGACCATAATATAGTAGGAAAAGATATTCATCTTTTGTTTTTTATTTTTTAGAAAGCCGGCCAGAAAACCGCTTAAGGCTTTCACCAGCATCGATAATCCTAAAAAAGTACTCATACCCAACAAATCCAGGATCAAGCCAATAACAGCACCAGACAACTGCCCAAAGACCTTGCCTTCCCGCTGACCGATAAAAATAACCAGGATCAGCAAAAAATCCGGATGGATCTTCTGAATATCCATAATCGGTCCCAGAATACCCTGAATGGTCAATAAGACGGCAAAAATTCCCAAATATATAAAAATTTTTCTAATCATTATTTAATAATAAAAACTTCCTCTACTTTATTAATGTCAACATTATACCGGACGACAGCATTTTGGTACATATTATTTTTTATATTTTCTATTTTTACTACTCTTCC
>CAYTLS010000223.1:0-4901 GCA_964438745.1 uncultured bacterium | reverse complement strand
CATACCGCAAGACAAATAATTAAGCAAATGACTTATGACAAAAAGGGCTGGTTGTTAAATATATTTCAGCAATACAAAAAAAATTATAAGCTGAAAAGTCATTATCAGATATGGCAGGAAGGTGTTCATCCGCAAATTATTGAAGGTGAAAATATGCTGTTACAAAAAATGGAGTATATTCATAATAATCCTATTAAAAGAGGACTGGTGAAATTCCCTGAAGAATGGATATATAGTTCTGCCAGTAATTATATTAATGGCGATGGTATTTTTGAAATAGATAAAATAGTTTTATAAAAGTTTATTGAAAAATATTTTCACTGATCCCCCACATTTCACTGTTTCCTACAATGTATTCTACTGGTTCCCACATTGTATTTGGGAACCAGTTTCGAAGTTCCGGACAGCGGCGTTCCCAAATTCAATTTGGGAACGAGTATTAAACGAGTATTAAAACCGAGTGTGAACAAGTGTAAGGCGAATGTAAAAATTCAAGGCGGAAAAGTGAGGAGGAATAAAAAAAAGGCCGGCAAAAAATCACCAGCCTTTTCCATCTATATATTTACAGATTAACTAATTCAATTAATCCATTTCATTTTCTATATATTCAAGCAACGCGGTGGCAGCTTTCAAAGGGCCGCCTTTTTCATTACCGGGAACCCCCAGTAGCGTTCTTACTGTACCCACTTTTACTCCTTTTTCATAAAAGAGTTTAAAATATTTCTTAGAGATTTCATCATAAAGATCAGGATTCTGAGCTGCACCAAAAACGTTACAGAAATATACATTAACGATACCAGTGGTTTCCGTTGTCCCTTTGCTCATCACAGCGCCGGATCTGAAAACATCCCAGGCTTCTTCAGGAGTTTTAAAGAAATCCAGGAAGTTGGTATTGTCATCGACTTTTTCGTAATTATTCGCATAAAGCAGCATGTCGATTTTGGTACCTTCGGAAATCGTATCAAAATCAGTGATGGGAATGGTAATACGGGCATTGACACGGCTCGGATTGGTAATGATCGCTCTGTCGATCTGCTCAAAGGCGTATCCGGTCTGAAGATCATCCAGTCTCAGGAAAGCGCCGATTTCAGTGCCGTAAGCCTTAATAGATCCATCTTCTTCATGTACAATTGATCCCATGTCATCAGCAATTATAGTAATATCTTTGATTTTTTCATTCCCTAACAGGCGCAATGCTTCCAGGGTTTCGGATTTTCCCGCACCGGAATCGCCCATCATCATGATATTGACTTTTTTGTTGCCTTTAAGACCTAACTGAAAGAAAGACCCATGGAAAGGTAACAACCCTTGCTTCATCTTAATAGTATTGTGCAGGGTCAGCATCATTTTTTTCAGGTAACCGAAATAGCCGTATTGGTCATCTCTCGGACAAGCTGCCACCAGCATATTTTTTTCTTTGTCATCGAAATATACAGTCGGTAATTCTTCATTAATTGCATCCAGAGAACCTTCCTGGCAACCAAATAAATAAATCGCGTCCGGCTGTTCATCCAGTTCTTCTCTTTCTGCCAGTTCGAATAAATTGGCGATATTGAAGCCCAATTCGTAAAACTTTTCATGGATATAAGCATGGACCAAAACATCATTGATTTTTGCCGGAAAGCAAAACCATTCATCGGTTTTGAGATCCACATAATCCAGGGGGTTTTTATCTACCGGCTGAAATTTTCCCCGACGTTTGTTCATCGGCGGATCAAAAATCAAGGGCGGATGCACCATCATCTGGTGGATCATACCAATATCATTCAAGACTTCATATTTGCCATCAAAGTTTGGGATTTTAACCGGTTTAACAATTGCGCCGGCTTCACAACCTGCGTGAACCTGGCGATAAATTTTTGGATGATTGCCGGTAATGCTTTCCAGAATTTTACGATAGGTGTGTCTGACAAGGTGCATCAGACTTTCCATTGTGGTGTCGAAAGTCCGGTAAGGCCTTTCGTATAATTTATCTCCGGAAGAATCCATGATCATAAAGCGATCAAAATTGATCCAGTGTGTATAGAGGCCTTCCACAAAATGATTTAATAGTTTTTTGTTCTGTGTGAATTGTTCAGCGCCGGGAACCACTTTTGGCACTTCATCAGCTTCCAGTTTAAAGAGATATACGAAGGTTTCAATCATTGTTTTGATCTGTTCTTCTGTAGGCTCTCCATTTTTAAAGATTTTAATATCTTTTGATTCACGATTCTGAAGTTTATTGACATAACTCCACAGCACTTCTTTGAAAAAATCACTTTCAAGCAGTTCAAAAGGGCTTTCACAAACCCTTGATTTTAAGTTAAGTATAACTTTGTTTTCGCGTATTTTCGATTTTACGCCATGCATTTTATTTACCTCCAAATTAATTTTTAAAGAACCTGTAATTTAAGGATTCTTGAAATATTGTCAATAAAAAATATTTTTTTATCATAATCTTAAGAGTAAAAATAATTTTTTATTATGTAAAGGCTGTTGCTTATTACTTATGTCTTTTTTTAAGAACATCCAACACTTCATTTAAATTAATATCTTTGGCTCTTAACATTACTAATAAATGGTAAAGCAGGTCGCCGGTTTCTTCAATCAGCAATTCCCGACTGCCATTTAAGGCTTCGATAATCGTTTCTGTGGCTTCTTCACCCACTTTTTGCGAGATTTTATTGATACCTTTGGTCAATAATTTGGTGGTATAAGATTTTTCCGACGGATTTTTCTGTCTGTCCTTAATGACTGACTCTAAGTAAAAGAGAAAATTGTCATCTTTGTTCATTTCATCAAAACAAGTATCCTTGCCGGTATGACAAACCGGGCCGGTTGGATTTACCTTGATCAACAGCGTGTCATTGTCGCAATCTTCGGCAATCGATTTCATATAGAGATAATTACCCGACGTTTCGCCTTTGGTCCAGAGTTCCTGACGGCTGCGGCTGAAAAAGGTCACTTTGCCGGTGGCTTTTGTTTTTTGCAGGGATTCTTCATTCACGTAGCCCAGCATCAGTACTTTGTTTGTTTTTTCATCCTGGATGATAGCCGGAATCAGGCCGTTATTTTTTTGAAAATCTAAACTCATAGTCTTACCTCGATATTATTGGTTTTTAAATATTCTTTTAAGTCTTTGATAGGGATTTCACCGAAGTGAAAAATACTGGCTGCCAGTGCCGCGTCCGCTTTACCTTCTTCGAAAACATCTACAAAGTGCTCCATTTCTCCCGCGCCACCGGAAGCGATGACCGGCACATTAACCATTTCCGATACTTTTTGGGTAATGGTGTTGGCGAATCCGCTTTTGGTGCCGTCATGATCCATAGAGGTGAGAAGGATTTCTCCGGCCCCACGCTCTACCGCTTCACGAATCCAGGGCAGGGTTTGTTTTTCTGTTTTGGTTCGTCCGCCCCGAACATAGACAAAATCCTGGTCGCCATGATTGCGGGTGTCCACTGCCAGTACCACACATTGACTGCCGAATTGCAGTGCCAGATCATCAATCAGTTGCGGATTTTTGACCGCTGAACTATTAATGGAAATTTTATCCGCCCCGGCATTTAGCAGGGCATCGACATCTTTGACCGAACGAATACCGCCACCAACGGTAAAGGGAATATTGAGATTGGCCGCGATTTTTCGCACCAGTTCCACCAATGTATCCCGTTTTTCCACGGTCGCAGTAATGTCGAGAAAGACCAATTCATCAGCGCCCTCTTCGGAATAACGGGTACCCAATTCCACCGGATCACCGGCATGGATCAGGTTGACAAAATTGACCCCTTTGACGGTTTGCCCGTCTTTGATGTCCAGGCAGGGTATGATTCTTTTTGTTAACATTGTTTATCCTTAAAAATTATTAGTCACGAAGCCACAGAGAATTATTCAACCACGAAATAAACGAAAAAAGCGAAATACAATCATTCGTATTTATTCGGGTGATCCGCGGGAAAGGTTCTTTTATAAAATAACTCCGTATCTTATTTATTTATAAACGCTTTTAATTCATCCAACTGAATTCTCTTTTCATAAATCGCTTTGCCAATAATGACTCCATCGATTCCCATGTCATTTAACTTTTGAACATCCCCTATATTTGAGATACCGCCACTGGCAATGATTTCCAGATCCGGGAATTTTTCCTTCAGTTCTTTATAAAGTTTGAAGTTAGGTCCGGTGAGCATACCGTCACAAGCGATATCGGTGCTGATGATCCGCTTGATGCCGGCTTTTACATAATCCGCCACAAAATCAAACAGATCGAAGTTGCTCTCGCTTTTCCAGCCATTGATGGAAATTTTATAATTCTTAATATCAGCGCCGAGTATGATCTTTTCGGGGCTATATTGGTCGATCCATTTCCGGGTCAGCGCCGGGTCTTTGACTGCAATGGAGCCGACAGTGACAGCAACAGCACCATTAGCAAAGGCTTGCTGAATCGCCGCAGCGTTTTTAATGCCGCCACCGAAATCTACTTTCAGTTTGGTTGCTTCGGTAATGGCTTTCAGAGTAGGCCCATTGACCAGATCGCTGCTTTTGGCACCTTCCAGATCAACCACATGCAGATAGTTTATTCCAATATCTTCATAGGATTTGGCAATTTCCACCGGGTTTTCCGAATAGACTTTTTCTGTGCTGTAATCACCCTTGGTAAGACGAACGCATTTTCCTTTTATAATGTCAATTGCCGGTATAATTTTTATCATATTTCTGTTCCTTATTGTCTTAAAAATAAATGGTTGGGAAGTATGCTGAAGCATGGTGAAAAAAACATCAATCCTATAGAGTGTACTTCAGCACACTTCCAAAACCATTCACAATTACAAAAATCGTTTGCTTTCACTTCGGTTACATACTTACAAAATTCTCCAAAATCCTCGCGCCCACCTTCCCGGATTTCTCCGGATGAAACTGAG
>CAYTLS010000222.1:0-4903 GCA_964438745.1 uncultured bacterium | reverse complement strand
ATCATCATATGTGACCGGTATAAAAGTTGCGCAGGTGGTAAGTGTTTCAGAGCATTACGAAACCGGGAGGGTGCGTTTTCCATTTACAAAAATGAAGCTATTGAAGTCGTGGGATATACCACCTGTGGCGGTTGTCCGGGCGGTAATATTGAGTATGCTATTGATGAAATGGTAAAAAACGGTGCCACCACAGTCCATTTTGCGACCGGCATGATCGTCGGATATCCCCCCTGTCCTCATATCAAATATTTCCACGATTTCATCAAAACGAACTGGGATATTGAAGTGGTTCATGGTACCCATCCGATTCCGGAGAAATATCTGAGCAACCATAAATCCTTAAAAACCTGGAAAAATGCCGGTTTTGGAAAAATATTAAAACCGGTGATGGCCAATCAACAGACCCGGCTGGATTATAATTAGGAGTTAACAATGAGAGCAATACCACCAGCAGTAAAAAAAGGTTGGGAAAGCCGAAAAGGCGCAATTGTATTTACTACTGTAAACGAGCAAAACATACCGAATGCAATTTATGCCAGTTGTGTAAAACTTTACGATGATCATACAATTTTAATTGCTGACAATTATTTTTCAAAGACAAGACAAAATATAAATACGAACAGCACAGCCTCTCTACTATTCATCACTGAAGACAACACAGCTTATCAAATAAAGGGGTCAATCCAATATCATGTTCGCGGTCGATATTTTAATGATATGAAGCAATGGAATCCGGAAAAATTGCCGGGCCACGCTGTCGCCATCATCAAGATTAAAGAGGTATACAGTGGCGCAAAAAAACTTTGATTCTATCATTCGCGTCAGCAGACAAATATTTTAGGACTCAGATTCGATTAAGGTAAGTAACCTTCAGCCGATTCATAGCTCTAACCTAAAAAAGTACACTAATGAGATTAAATAAACAGGTTTCAAATAACAATTTTTACGTATTCCTCTGGCACGCGGTTTTTCTGGCGCTGGCAAATAACTTTATGGACATTGACACCGTAATTCCGGCCATGATCCTGGACGCCGGTGGAAACTCTTTTCAACTGGGCTTGCTCACCGCCGTGATGATCAGTAGCGGACAGGTATCGCAACTCTTTTTTGCCCCTTATCTGAGCAATCAATTATTCAAAAAGAAATTTCTGCTTTTCGGTATCAATCTACGTGTTTTCTCCCTGCTCGCCCTGGCACGTTTATTCATATCAGCTGAAGCCCTCAACGGCGGAACTGTCATTCTGCTCATATTTATACTCATCGCAATTTTCGCAGTGAGCGGTGGGTTTGCCAACATTAATTATATGGATATTCTGGGAAAATCAATCCTTCAAAATCAGCGCAAACACTTTTTTTCCTTAAAGCAGATCATAGCCAGTATCGGTGTGCTGATTTCAGCCTATTTTGCCCGCAAAATTTTGCAAACCTATGGATTTCCCAAAAACTATACCCTCCTTTTTGCCAGCGCCGGTATTCTTCTGGCTATTGCATCACTGGGATTTTGGCGAATCCAGGAAGTAAAAACAGAAGGGCTTAAAATTTCACACTTGAAAAATTACCTATCAAAAGTCGCGACAGAGATTAAAAAGAATAACCGATTGAAATATTATCTACTGGTGCTGAATACACAAGGTGTGGTTTTAGTGCTACTCCCCTTTCTGATACTTTTTGCCAAAAATAAAATGGATGTAACTAATGCCGCTGTAGGAAACTATCTGCTCTTAAAAGTAATCGGTTCGGTCATTGCCGGCGGTACACTTTACATATTTGCGAAAAAACTGAAATACCGGTATCTGCTATACCTCACATCTATTGCCGCTATTGTTACTTCTTTACTTGTGTTAAACCTGCAACCACACTATTTATTTCCCTGGATATTCCTGCTGGCGGGTTTAATTTTTGCTTTTTATCGAATGACCATCGGTGGCGTTCTGTTGGAAGTCACCAATTCCCAAAACCGTGCGCTTTACACCGGTATTACCGGCGCCGGTAATATTCTGCCAGGACTGTATCCAATTTTTAGTGGCTGGATAGTCGGACAATTCTCATTTACTGCTTTTTTTACAATCACAATATTGATATTATCTCTCTCGCTATATTTTATTAATAAACTCAATTGTCAACATTAACCTGAACTATTTATGTGTTCTATTTAGGGATTATCATAATTTTGAGAATGTTTTTGCTATACAAAAAGATTATATCGATTTTTATTAACAAAGAAATTTATAAAGAGGAAAAATTTGCATATTTCATAATTTATTGTGACAGCATTCAAACTCAACCTGCAAAATAATGCTCACATTTATACGGAACTATGAGGAGCAGAAAACAGAAATTCATTAAATTAGAAATAAACAGAAAGGATTATTATGAAAAATTATGATGTCATTATCATTGGTGGCGGCCCATCAGGAATTATCACCGGTGTCACCGGGATCAAACAAAATCCGGGCAAAAGTTTTCTGATGATCAAGGAAGAAGAAAAAGGCCTGATCCCCTGTGGCATTCCTTATGTATTCCATGATCTTGAAGATGTTTCCAAAAACGCCATGGGACCGAAGCCCTTTATTGCCGCCGGTGGTGAGGTGCTGGTGGACTCTGTCGGCACTATTGATATTGAAAAAAAGACTGTCTCGACAGTAAATGGCAATGAATTTGGGTATACAAAATTAGTCTTTGCCACCGGTTCCACGCCAACAATACCGACTTTTATCAAAGGCTATGATCTTGATGGTGTAGAATATGTAAAGAAGAGTTACAATTACATTGAAAAAATGCTGGGCCGCGCCAGAGCAGCAAAAAATATTGTTGTAATCGGTGCCGGATTTATCGGTGTGGAAATCGCGGAACAATTAGCAAAACATAAAGATAAAACGGTTTCACTGATCGAAATGGAAAAACATTCCCTCTATCGCGCTTTTTCCGAGGATTTCGCAATCAAAGCCGATTCGGAAGTGCGCGCTTCGGGTGTCCACCTTAAGACAGAGACAAAAGTTGAAGAGATCATCGGTAAAGATGGCAAAGTCACCGGCGTGAAGTTGTCAAATGGCAAAATTCTGGATGCAGAAATGGTGATTTCCTCAGTCGGTTACAAACCTAATACCGACCTGGCCAAAGCCTCGGGGCTGGAGATCAACAGCCGTGACGCCATCCGGGTTGATAATTATCAGCGGACGACTGAAAAAGATATCTACGCAGTTGGCGACTGCGCCGCTACCAAAGGATTTA
This sequence comes from uncultured bacterium, assembly GCA_964438745.1. Lineage (GTDB taxonomy): Bacteria > Fidelibacterota > UBA2242 > UBA2242 > JAFGTP01 > JAFGTP01. Next base: position 1,672 of record CAYTLS010000222.1, on the reverse strand, counting down.
TTACCGGACGCAGTGACAATATTATGCTCGCTTCCACAGCAACAGCAGAAGCGCGTGTGCTGGGTTATAATTTATTTTGTATTAAGGTACTGCGAAATTTTACCGGTACACTATCCGTTTTCTCTACAGAAATCAATCACAGAGCCTTTGCATCAGCCGGTGCCATTGAACAGGTTGCCGAAGAGGCCGATATTAAATATGTGACAGGTAAATTTGCCGATGTGGATCGTCATCCCGGTACCATTGCGGATACCTACCCGCTGGAAGCCAAACTGATTGCTAATCCTGAAAACGGAGAAATCATCGGCGGCGAACTTTATGGCGGTAAAGGGGTGGGTGAAATGATCAATATTGTTGCCCTTGCCATCCAGAAAGCGATCACTGTTTATGAGTTGGTTTCATTCCAATTCGGTACCCATCCACTGCTGACAACAGCGCCAACAAAATATGTGCTGGTGAAAGCAGCGGAACAGGCAATCGCAAAGATAAAAAGTAGTAAATAAACAGGAAATAAATAAGGCCTCGGAGATTTTTAAAATCTCTGAGGCCTCTTTCTATAATATCATTTTATTTATAAATATAACTTTTCAAACAATTCACATGCCGTCTTGATATAATCACCGCAATCAATGTTTTTCTGTTCTTTCAGGTCCAGCAGCACTTCACAGTTATCTGACTCATGAATTTCCTCAAAAGCTTCTACAAATTCGGCGGACAATTGATAAATTTTTTCTTTCGCTTCGAGTGTGCCGAAGTCCTTATAGTTTTTCAGGCCGATTAACATGATCGCTCCCGATATTGCACCACAAATATTTTCCGTATGCCCGATGCCGGCACCGAATCCGGCCGGTATCTGCAGAGCAGCTTTTTCTGGAATGTCAAATAAATCCGCGTAAGCAGCAAAAACCGCCTGCGCGCAATTATAATTTTTATTTTTTAATTGAATGGCTTTTTCGATTCTGTTCATTTGTCTCCTGTCAGGGCTAATTCAATCGCTTTCAATATTATTTTACTGCTAGCTGTCGCACCAGAAATCGTATCGACTTTGAGACGTTGTTTCTGCATAACTTTAGGCACCACTTGTTCACCGGCTTCTCCCCTGCCGTTTTCATGTTCTACAATTTCTATATCGGTTATTTTGTGATCCGATACGGATACATTCACCCTGGCTTTCACCAAATAACAATCATAAAAGCCCTCATAAGTTCCATTTTCAATCGTTGAGAGGTCTACTTCATTGATTTCCGTATTAGCGACTTTTTCTTTGTATTCTTTCAGTTTACAATTACTTAGCAACAAGGAGGTTGCCAGCAATAATACCACCAATAATAATTGGTTATTTTTCATGTCAAAACTCCTCTTTAGTTATTTTACCAAACATCGAAAATTTAACAGAACAGTAAATATAATCATTGATACGGAACACATAAAATCAATTTTTAAAGAATTTGATACAAAAAAATTACATTTAGCCATATTTTTTAAGATCTGTTCCCTTTTTCAATGATTTCATTGAATCTTTCTGCTCTTCGTTCTTTTTGCATTTTCATTCCAAAAATTAACTCTTAATCTTTTAAATAATAATTAATAAGATAAAATCAGGAAATTCAATCTTGCGATGGCGTGGAAAATTGACATAAATTTCAAAGATTTTTACTATATTAAACCAATA
>CAYTLS010000221.1:0-4905 GCA_964438745.1 uncultured bacterium | reverse complement strand
TGAAGGGTTTGATATTTCTAATATTGGTGGCCAGCATACAGTCGCTTCAATGGTTTGCTTCGTCAATGGAGTGGCTAAAAAGAGCCAATACAGAAAATTCCGCATCAAAACTGTCAGGGGTGCCAATGATTTTGCATCCATGGCAGAAGTGGTAAAGCGCCGGTATACACGCGTCCTTAAGGAAAACCTCGACTTGCCGGATTTAATTTTAATTGACGGTGGAAAAGGCCAGCTGTCAGCAGCAAAGTATGAATTGAAACACCTGGAACTGGATGAAATTCCAATTATTGGCATCGCCAAGCGATTAGAAGAAATATTCATTCCGGGACAATCTGATCCAATTATCCTGGCAAAGGATAATACCGCCCTGACACTATTACAGCGTATACGGGACGAATCCCATCGATTTGCCATCACCTATCACCGTAAAACACGTGATAAAGCGGCCGTTAAATCAATTTTAGACGATATCCCGGGATTGGGAGAGAAAAAGAAATTAGCGCTGTACAAACACTATAAATCCATTGAAAGAATTAAGGCGCTCTCTATTGAAGACCTTTGCGATGTCGAAGGGATTGGACCAAAGTTAGCTGAAAAACTGTGGATTTGCCTGCATAATAGATAATTTTATTAACTCATTTTGGTTGAGAGTATTATAGTTTTTCATTAAAGTTATTTTCGAGAATTAATTGATATATTTTAACCGGCATTATCCATAAAAATATGATCAATAACCATTTAAGACTGATAGGGGGCTCCATAAAAGTCGTTTCTTCTCTGGGAAACTATCGGTATTAAGTTGAATAGAATGCTATATTTTTTTAAAAATATACCTGGTTGTGTTTAATTTTGCATATTCATGCTTTTCAAGTCTAAAAAAAATTGTTCAAAGCACTATAATTTTTCTATTTCCCGTGATTATGGTCATAAATTATCAGATAGCATAGAATTTTAACAAAAAGATTCCTCTACAAATAGCTAAATCTTTTTATTAATTGGATTTGGTAACTTCCTGTGAGGCAGACGTTATTGATATGCTACTTATTAAATTATTAAATTTAATTTATAATTCTTATTAAAATATTTAATTATTATCATTGACAATCACTGTTTCTATTATTAAAATAAAAGCGCAATTAAAGAGGAAGAATTTATGTACAAAGCAAAATTTTATATCGGAATATTATTTTTAACACTAAGTATTATCTTAGTGAATTGTGAAAAGAAACCCATTGAAAAGTTGGAAAAAGCCAAGTCCTTGATCAGCCAGATGAAAATTCAGGAAGCACCAAAATACGCTCCTGAAAAATATGAAATGGCAATCAATTACTTTGAAAAAGCCCAAAATTATATTCGAAAAAACGAATACAATAAAGCCACACTTCAGTTAAATAACTGCATCAGCACCGCTAATTCTGCCCTTATTACCGCTGAAAACGAAAAAGAGATTTTAGCGGCTGCCGAGGAAACCGTGGCCGACAGCACTGTCATTTATACTGATACAACCCAAACGGAAACACAGCAGGAAATTGAACAGGCGGATAAAACCGCTCCTCCCGCACAAGAAAAACAACAGGTTCGCTATCACACTGTGATTTCCGGTGAATGTCTTACTGAGTTAGCCCAAAAATATTATGGCTCTACCAAATACTGGAAAAAGATTTATAATGCAAATGATGCCATCCTTCCCAATCCCCATATCATTCGCGCCGGACAGGAACTACGAATACCCGCCATGAAATCTGAAAAAGGCCAAGTGCAAAAAACTGAAACAGTAGCAACAACTGATGGTCAATACAGCGTAAAAAAAGGGGAGACTCTCTGGGAAATCGCAGCCAAACTTTATCCCAATAAAAAAATCAATTACTGGAACCTCATTTACCAGGTTAACAAAGATAAGATCATTAATCCCAATTTGATCTATGCCGGCACTGAATTAGAAATTCCAAATCTGGCCGATTATGAATTTTCTCCGGGAGATTCGGTATATATTGTACAAAAAGGGGATAATTTATGGTCTATTTCCAATCGCCTGAGTCAATTGGATCCTGCAAACAATTACGATTTTCAAGAAATTTACATGTTAAATGTGGATGTCTTGTATGATACAAATACAATCTATCCCGGACAATTACTGAAACTGCGGAAGTAAGACTGTAATTAATAGATATTTATCATCATTTATTTTCAACCCGGTCCGTTTCTTTGGATAAAATAGAATTTCAATAGAGCAAGGTTAGTCTGAATATCTATCAAAACCATCGGATTTAATAATATTTCCATCCCGGTCAACCCACAAACATTCAACGTCAGGATATTTTTCCAGGACAGCCATGCCTTTTGTTGGTCCAAGTACAAATAAGCCGGTTGCAAGCGCATCTGCCAATTCAGCATTGGGAGCGATCACAGTAGTCGCGTGGCTCTGTTCAGCGGAAAAGCCTGTCAGGGGATTGATGATATGATGATAGCGTTTCCCATCAATAATTGAAAATTGCTCATAATCGCCGGAGGAAACCACTGCACCTTCATGAATCGATAGGGTGCCCAATAATTGGCCCTTATTTTTTGGATCCTGAATACCGACTACCCATTTTTTATTGTCCCACCGTTTTGTAGCGCGAATATCACCACCGGCATTAACGAGAACTCCAAACCTGTTCGCTTCAGTGATTATCCAGGCAGCGCGCTCGGCTGCATAGCCTTTTACGATCGCGCCGGTCAACAGTGTAAAAATCCGGTTATCAGAGATCAGCATATTTTCGCTCAGGTTGATTTTTAATTTGTCATATCCAACTTGTTGAAGGGTTTCGACAACAGCAGTGCTATCGGGAATTTTTTCTTCACCACGCTTGAAATTGTAGAGATCCTTCAGGGTGCCCACGGTCATATCAAAAGCGCCATGTGTCTTTTTTGATATCTCTCTGGCGCGGGCGACAAGCGCTGCCACCTCAGCGGAAACCCGGACGCTGTCAGTCTTTCTGTGGTTAAATTTATAGATGTCGCTATCAGGATTACCTTCCCAGAATTTTTCCGCGATACGATCAATTTCCGCAAAACCCTGATTAATTTGCTGGTGGGCTGCTTCTTTATTCTTTTCAAAGACTGTAATCTGAACTACCGTACCCATTTTAAAGCGGGTTTCGGAATATTTTTGAATCCGCCCATCACACTGAATTACAATTATCAGCAACCCAATCAGAAGAATTGGGAAAAATTGTTTATTACTCATTTTCAGGAATTATCTCTTTCATTTGGTGCAGAACCATTGTTTTTACTTTTTTGTTGCTCCAGCGCTTTGTAATGACACCAGCGAGCAACATTAGCAGCAGTCCGGTAGCAAAAGCGCCAATTTCTTTTGGTAAAGCAAATTTCTCCGCTAATAGGTAAAAATATCCGAACAGGCCAATTAAAAAACCTGCCAGTGGTAATCCGAATTGCATCGTATTGATGGCTAATTGCTGGGATTCTGAGGTATCAAAGGCTACCTGGTCGCCAATTTTTGCTCCCAGTGTATTTTTTAATCGCATACAGCGGTTGCCCTCTTTGCCGGCACTGCAGACAACTTTGGCGTGACAGCCGGCGCAGGCCTCGCTTTCTTCAATTTCCAATAAGGCATCATTGCCCTCAAGGTCGACAACTTTGCCAATTTCATAATCGGTGTAATTTTTCAAGTATGCCTCCTTATATAAAATAAACGCAGTGAATACTGATTTTGCAGAAAAAATACCAGTAAGGATTTAGAAATATTCTACTGCCGGACTTCTGCAAATTTGTATTCCCTGCGTTTAAAAAACCTAAATTTAGAGTGACTTACTTTTCACCCGCTTTGCCAACGGCGACAATGCAATCGTTAGGACATTTATCCGTGGGTAATTCGGTTGTGTCACCATATTTTTCATGATCAACAGTGGCCAGAAAATCACTGACCTGAAAACCACCGGTCTCATCTTTTTTGACGCAGATCTGACACCCGATACAGGCGGCTTTGCATACCGCTTTGGCATCTTTTCCTTTGTCCTTATTTCTGCAAAGGACATGAACTTTATTGGAAAGCGGATGTAGTTCAATAATATTTCGCGGACAGACTTCAACACAGGCGTTGCAGCCGGTGCATTTCTGGCGGTCAACAACAGGAATTCCATCCTCATAAATATGTATAGCATCGAATTTACAAGCCGCAATACAATCGCCTTGTCCAAGGCATCCGTATTCACAGGCTTTGTCACCGCCGCTGACAATTGTATTTCCCAAACAGGTGGCAATGCCATTATAATCCGCTTTTTCCTTGACATTGGATTTTGTGCCCTGGCAGAGGACAACCGCGACTTTGCGCTCACCGGATTCTACCTCCACACCGAGCAGTTTTGCGATTTCCTGCTGATGCTCTTTGTCGCATACCGGGCAGGCTGAGACCGTAACCTGGTCTTTGACCATGGCTTCGGCGCAGGCGGCACAACCCGGCAGTCCGCAAGCACCGCAATTGGCACCCGGTAACAATTCTTCAACTTGTTCTACCCGTGGATCTTCTTCAACTTTTAATTTTTTATTGGCTAGTGTCAGCATTAGTGCGAAAAATAATCCGATTCCACCCATACTGAGCACAGCATATATGACTGATGTATACTCCATCAATTAATCTCCTTTTAACATTAAACCATGCCTGCAAAGCCCATGAAAGCCAGTGCAAGACATCCGGCAATTATCATTGTTATCGGTGCGCCTTGGAAATGTTCCGGCACATCGGCAAGTTCCAGTTCTTCACGAATACCGGCCATAATCACAATTGCAAGGGTGAATCCTACGCCGGCGCCAAATCCGAAAACCACCGATTGAAGAAATCCGTAGTCCCGCATTGCTTGCACCAGAGCGACGAAAAGAATGGCGCAGTTTGTAGTAATGAGCGGA
>CAYTLS010000220.1:2339-4921 GCA_964438745.1 uncultured bacterium | reverse complement strand
TGGGCCCAATCATGATTTTTGACCACCGCTTTGATATGCTTTCCCATACTGCCATATTCTGAAAGTTTCGTAAACATTTCAGCCGGTTCCTCGCCCTGGAACATTCCCTCATAAGTCCAGTTCATTTCCAGCCACCACATGCTATCAAATCGTGAATTTTTATAAATCTCATTCCGGCCGGGGCCATTCCAGTTCATCTGCCGGCAGGGAGGGTTTTTTTCCCAATCTTCCGGCAGATATGCCATGTTGCTTTCCAGCATTAATCCTGTACCAATGGTCAGAAGGCGAATATTTTCAGACAATTCGGGATTTTGCAGCAGAATTGACTTGAACAGTTTCATATTGCCCCAAATCAAAACATAGAGTGGGGAATCGGTCCTTGTTGCCGCCTTTTGAAATAATTGGGTGGCATGATTACCATCTTTGGCGATCAATTGTTTGATATTATCAGGGCTGGTATAATTTTTCGCTTTCAAATTATAATTATGATAATCCTTGGTATAAGCTTCCAGCGCCAGTAGACAGGCTTCATAGCCCTTTGCGTCCCAGCGGTCAGGCACAATCCCTTCGATTGCTAATTCGTCGGCATACCAGAGCAGATGGATCAGTGATTGGCGGTCGTCAGGATCGCCTTGGTCAATATTGATATCGGTGAAGATAAAAACACGAGGGTTTTCTTTGGCAAATGTGATAGATACCATCAAAATAAAGAGTAAAAATAGACATCTTTTCATATAAATATTTCCTTATCATTAATAGTAGAATTGTATTCGATGTTTTCTCTTCAATCAACTGCCAAATTGCGAATTGTAAAACAGCGCTCCTGGATTTTAATTTAATACCGGTCCCAGTGCTTTTTACATTTCTTAATTGGTAAGCATCTCATTATCTGCGTTTCCTACCGGTGAATATGTTTTGGGATACCCTGATCATTTTTTGTATGCTCTGTATAATTCTCTTTTTTGTGTTTCCGATACTCCGCTGTAGGGAAATCTTTTAAAGGTGTCAGGACTATATTCATAGACTTCATTTTTTATTAGTTCTTGAAATTCCAAATAATACCGCATAGCGCGATAAGCATCTTCCCGCCAATTATACTGTCCTACAGGTCCGGGATGAGGATAATTCAAAATCCGGTTGATTACTGTGGGTAATTTCTGAAAGCTTTACTGAAAGGTCTGCTCTACAAATTGAGTTCGGAATTTCGGTCCCCACGCCATGACCCGGTAATTGAAATAAGCATTGGTCACGGTCTGGTATAATTGTGCGGTTAAACGGATGTGTTCAAAAATCTGAAGAGTAGTTGAATACAATTGTTTGAGATATTTTTTGAGAATCAGTTTATCCGGAAGTTATTTCAGCAATATCATTTTCTTCACATCAGTGTAATTACCTGCTTCCAGCGTGTAGAGATAAATGCCACTGGCTAACTGACTACCGTCAAAAATTATTTCATAACTGCCGGCAGTTTTATCTTCATTCAACAGAGATTTAACTTTTCGCCCGGCAATGTCATAGACCGTCATTTTTACTTTCACAGATTTCGGTAGGTTAAAGCGGATTTTGGTTTCCGGATTAAAAGGATTGGGATAATTATGAAATAATCTAAAATCGGTGGGAACTTCCGCCAGTAAATTATTGTCAATTAGAGTCGGTTCATCCTCTTTTTCAAAATAAATATCATCAATAAAAACAGATGTTTCTCCTATATCAGCATTCATGGTTTTGAAAGTCAGACCAATAGATTGTACCAATGAATTATCCACATTCTCCGGGATATCCAGTTTGATTCTATTCCAATTATCGCCAGCCAGGTCTTTATAATCGGTGGTTTCACTAATCCATTGCCAACCATTATGCATCAGGAAATTCTGAATTATACCGACATTGGTAGAATCTTGTTCAAAAGCCGCTGCCGCTGTATCCACCAGCGCCTGTGGCACCCAGAAATGATAAATCAGGGCGGTTACACCGGACTCCAGAGCATTATTCTGGCGCAGGGCATATTCGGAGTCTGTCACAAAATTACCTTTAATCTTGTAACTATACAGGCCGCTTCGGGCCGCTTCGGTGCTGTAATAGGCCAGGGGCGTCCCCCCTTGGCTACCAAAATTTTCCAGCAGCCACTGATCAAACTGGGCGGCTGTCTCAAAATCATAATCTGCCGGAGGCTCCGGTATCTCATAAATTATATCATCAATAAATACATCAGCTTCACCGATTCCGGCATTTTGCATATTAAAGGTCAATCCGGTTTCTTTGATGTTGGAATTTTCAACGTCATCAGGAATTTTAAAGATTAACTTGTTCCAGGTGTTTCCTTGCAATTCATGAATACTGACCCATTTACTTCTCCAGTCCCAGCCGGTATGCATAAGGTAATTTTGAATGCCGCCGGCCATGGATGAATCTTCCACCGCCGCTGCCAATGATGAATCAATAAAGGCCTGGGGAATCCAGATATAGTAAATAATCGAACCGATATCCTCATTAAGGGCACCATTTTTTTTAAAGACCATATCAGCCTTGTCAATAAAATTTCCACTCAATTTCGCACTTTTTGTCCCATTGAGGGCCTGAGC
>CAYTLS010000220.1:0-2329 GCA_964438745.1 uncultured bacterium | reverse complement strand
TCGGCATACCGCCCTCACCCCAGTTATCAACCAGCCAATCATCAATTTGATCCGGAGTCTCGAAATCATAATCGGCGTCTACTTCTGAAACAAAGGGTAAAATTTCAACAGTCATACTATCGGTAGCACTATCACCGTCGGAATTTTTTATTTCCAGAATAATATGATAACTGCCGGTATCCAGTTCTATTGTGGCATTCATTTCAATCGCGATTTCAGCATCATCCAAATACCATTTATAACGGGTGATTTCACTGCTACCGGAATAACTTCCGGAACCATCCAATTGTATAGTCTCTTTACCATTTTCATCTTCATCAATAATGCGCTGGTCCGGTCCTGCGTCAGCAATTAAAACCGGTGTGATATTCCCGCCACTTTTGGACAAACTATAGAGATAAGCGTAGTTCAGCGCTTTACCTTTCATGGTCTGTCGCGGGGTAAATTCTGAATGGGCCCAGATAAACCGGGTATTAATATATTTCGAGGCGTGGGGCCAATCGCTCGGGTTGGGATAAAATTTGTTCAGTACTTTGCCGGGATTGCTGCCTACCATGGTACCGCCCCAGCCATCCACATTCAAATATGGTGTGTGCCCCGGATGAAGTCCCGGGGTTCCGTCATTTCGTCCGGATGTGTAGCAGTTTTCGATACTGCGTTTGTTCGCCAGCTCTGTTGTGGCGGTGGTCATTTGGATAATATTCAAGGGATTCCTGCCCAATCCCCAGTCGGATTCCATTATCAGGGCATCAAGAAAATATAGCTTTTCAACCGGGTCTTCGGCAACAGCGTGGGCGATCACGGTGCGTGGCATATCCTGAGCGCTCTGCCACCAGGCGTTTTTGGCGCTGTAGCCCCGGCGGGATGGCCGTTTTGCCACATTATCCGCTTCTTTGCTTTTGGCTTTGGCGATGATGGCAGCTTTCATATTGGCCTGTAAGTCAGGATAATTCACTTCCCGTTTGGTCAGCATATAGGCTGCCGCTCCCCATATCTGGTCATAGGAACCCAGTTGACGAATGCTGGAAGTGGAACCGGTAACCATGCAATCATTTTTCATCGCATATTCATAATCGGTATCACCTGTCAAATTATACAGGTAAGCCGCTGTCATCATTTTAAAATCCCGGCCACGTATGCCTTCCAATTGAGTGTCCGGCATAGGGTTGGGTAAACTATTGGCATAATTATAGGCGAGAATGGCGGAATCCTTGTAAGCATTGCGCAGATCTCCATGACCGGAAATCTGAAAACAATAGGCCAGCATCGCACTATTCAGGGAATTGGCCCAGGCGGCAATGGGGGTATTATCCGCCTGATAAAGTTTGTTATTACCATCGGGATTGGTGAGACCGTGGGAATAGCCGTCCTGATATCGAAGATTCAACCAAAAGTCTACTTCATTACGCGCTTCATCGAGAATATCAGGAATACCGTTGCCGCTTTCCGCGATCCGTAAATCGTCATCATCCAGAGAGCCGTCGCTCAAAATATAAGCCAGGCAGAGATCATAAATATTGACCACATGTCCTAGATGCCGGTCCCAGTCCAGGGCGTCACTATGGCCGCCAATTGCTTTTGGATTAGTGGGGTTGCCTTCTTTTTTGTAAACAGACCAATTGCTTGGTTTATCCCATTTATCGCCGGGTGCGAAACTAGACCATTGCGGATGATAGGGGTCCATGTCGGTGATGTAAATTTTACAATTGGATGGGTCCTGACCCTGAATATAAAGCGGGCGCCTGGGGACCGGTGTCATGTCCATATTGTCCTGACCAATTCGCATATAAAAATAACCCAGGACAGATAATTTATAAGGATCATGGTAAATATCATCCCGAATTTCAAACTCCTGACTGCACCCGATGCCTTCCACCGCGAGCCGGTAAGTTCCGGGCATTGTAAATCCTGTAAAATCAATATTCCAGACATCAGAGCCGGTTAAATTATGGTTGCTTTCGGTTTTGCCTTCCATCCAGAATTCAACGGTCCCCACACGTTGGGATTCTTCTGTATCCACATTGTAGAGATAAACGTCATTTCCTTCAAAATCAGTATAATCACGATAGCCCCCATCGCCCAGAAAATGATAGAGGTCCGCGGATTTTGCCCGGGAACTACTCATGTATCCCACCAGGTTTGTGTGGATCGCTTCAGAAGTGCTGGTAAAAATGTCATAGGTAATGGTTTGAGCGGTTGTGTCGGCATTTAAATTTTCATCGATTTCAACAACATAATTTTTGTTCTGCTTCATTGATGCCGGTAATTGCAGATAAATAAAATGTTCTTTGGTATAATCGAATCCGTGGTCGCTGTTGATCTGGTCCCA
>CAYTLS010000219.1:0-4942 GCA_964438745.1 uncultured bacterium | reverse complement strand
TTTTGTAATCAACATTTTTGTCATCAATTAATATTTTATTGACCCTGCTAACCTGATTAACTTGTATAATCCAGGTCCTATCTTCAACCATTCCGTCGAACTTCCCCTCTGATGGTTCTATTGTAATTCCCAATTTCTGGTCATTGACGCTTGTTTTGATCACGGTTTTTTTATATTCACCGGATTGATAGCCCATGGTATAGCCGTCATCTTCATATAATGAAAAAGAGGCATTTCCGGGATATATTTTCACGTAGAGCGTATCATCCGGCGACTCCTCAACATATTTCTTCTGCTTTCCGGTGACGATAATGCTGCCGCCTTTTACAAATACCGGAATTTTTTCGATCGGCGCATCAACAGTATGGTTTTTCCCACCGGCATATTCCTGATTATTCCAAAAATCAACCCATTTTAAATCATCCTTCAATTTGGGTAAATAAACCTCTCGTTGGTTCTGACCACTACGGAAAACAGGCGCTATCAGCATATCACCGAACATATACTCATAATCGCGGTCAGTCACAGCGTCATCATCAAAACACATAAACAGCGGTTTAACTAATTGTTCACCGGTAGTCGCTGTTTTATAAGCATAAGAATAAAGATAGGGAATTAACTCATAACGAAGGTTCAAATACTTAGAAGTAATATCCAGGGTTTGTTGATCAAAAGCAAAAGGCTCGCAGGATTGTCCCTCACCACTGTGAGGACGCAGCGACGGTGAAAACACACCAAACTGAAACCATCGTGTATATAGTTCCGGTGTTGTTACGCCGGGCCCGCCTTTATATTCCGTCCAGGGAACAGATATTGCATCCCAGCTATTAGTAAATCCGCCAATATCAGAAGAATAATGAGGCATTCCGGACATGGCGCACCCAATCAGCATCGGGATTTGTAGTTCTAATGCTGAAAATGTTTTCGCAGCATCTCCTGACCAGTGAACAGCTCCCATTCGCTGCATTCCGGCTGTTCCGGCCCGGGTAATATTAAATAATCTTTTCCCCGGATAATCATTTTGAAAGCCTTCCCATAGGGTTTTAGCGAAAAGCAAACTATAGATATTATGAATTTTAGGTTCCGGCCCGGCATAGAACTCGCCTTCCGGTGTTGATACATCAGGTTCGGTTAAATCCACCCAAAAGGCGTCCAGTCCCAATTCAACATTTGCTTTTTGTTTTTTCCAGAGCCAATCCTGGGCCTTTGGATTGGTCAAATCCAGTAATGAAGCGCTGCCTGCCCAAAAAGATTCTTGCACAAAGGGTTCGCCATCGACTTCCATGAGCCAGCCCTTTTCTAATAAAAACTCATGGTTTTCAGAATTGACATTGATTTGCGGCTCATTAATTGTGAGGGTTTTAATCCCTTTCTTTTTTAACTTCGCCATATAGGCTTCGGGATTGGGGAAATGGTCCTTCAGCCAGGTAAAATTCCCCATATTTTGCGGGTAATCTTCGCCATATCCACCAAACCAGAACGCATCCAGAATAATGGCATCCAGGGGCAGATCATGCTTTTCAAATTTCTCTACCACATCCATCACTTCATTTTCATCAACATATCCGCATTTACTTTGCATCAATCCCAATGTCCATTTTGGCGGTATTGTGGGATAGCCGGTTAAATCATAGTAATCATTTTGTAAGTCCTGAAGATTTTCCCCACTGGTAATAAAATAAGCATAAGGTCCGCCATCAACCCGGTAAGACCATTCATCCTCATTGGTTTTGGCTAAATCGAAATAACCGGTGTAGGTATTATCGAAAAATACACCATAATTGTTGGATGAATAGATATAAGGAATATTGACTTGCATAGTGGCATACGCTTTTGTATAACCGCCTACATGATAATTTCGTGTATCAAAGGCATAGCCTCTACGATTAACCGGTATGCTCTTTTGTCCCATGCCGTAAAAGGCTTCCTTTGACGGGGATTTAAAATACAATGTTTTAAAGCCGGCAGAATCCGTTGGAAATCGCGATGAAATGAGTAGTGGTTCTCCTTTATTGTCATAATAATTTACAACAAAAGGTGATTTTGTTATTTCAACAAGGAGGTCTGGTGTTTTTAGTTGCAGTTTATCTTTAAATTCCTTTACAGCAAATGTTGCATCCTGTTTTTTTTCAAGCACCACAAAGTATTTATTTGTTTCTAATTCCTCATGTTTATTTGGCAAAAAGGTTGTTTTAACGATGTCAGACCTAACGGGCTCAATTTTGTAAATACTCTGCTGGTTAGTTACAATTACAGTACCGTCATCCAGGTCATATTTGAATTGGGTATCATTGAAATTCTTTTGACTGCACGAAAATAATGAAAATAAAATACCAGAAAATATGATTAATTGTTTCTTCAATTGATAATCTCCTCTTATTTTGACTTTTTAAAATTTGGCGGAAGGTTTAATTCCCAATTATTATTCGGTTTATTATCCATGATGAATTCAAGCCTTCCACCTTGCATTATTTCTCTATGCCTGATCCATGATCTTGTTAGTTCCTTTCCGTTAAACAATACTTTTTGAATATAAATATTATCTTTGGTAAGGTTTGTGGTTTCAATTATAAAATGAGTATCAGCGCCTATGTCAATAGTCACTTTGTTAAAATGTGGGGCCGTTATCAGGTAATAATCCTGACCGGCATTGGGATAAATTCCCATTAAATTAAACGCTACCCAGGAAGACATGGAACCGGAATCATCGTTTCCGGGGATTCCATCCCGTTCAGATGTGTAATTATTTTTTATAATTTTGCGGATTATTTCATTGCTCTTATCCTGACGACCTGCAAAATTGTACAAACTTGGTGTCAGGAAAGATGGCTCATTGCCAACATTGTAATAATCATGGTTGAAGAAAGTATCCAGCCGGGCAATAAAAGCCTTCTTTCCGCCACACATTTTGATTAATTCCGGCACATTATGGGGTACATAGAAAGAATATTCCCACGAATCGGCTTCATAAAAGAAATCCGGCCAGGTGCCATGACTGTGAACAGAAAAATTCGCTTCAACCCATTCTCTGATATCATTATTCCAGTCACGGCCTTTGTAGGCTTCGTCCCATTCACCATTGGCTTTTCTCGGCATGATAAATCCTTTTGCACCATTATTTTCGATAGGTTTCCAAAGATTTTTCCAATTCTCCGAACGCTCAAGGTATTTTGCCGCTGTATCCATTTTCCCCAAACCTTTTGCGACCTGATAGATACAGTAGTCATTATAAGCGTACTCCAGGGTTCGTGATCCTGCCCGCTCATGGTTTGTAGAAACATAGCCAAGTTCATTATATTCATTCAATCCACCTCTGCCTTTTAATTGATGGGCTTCTCCCGGGTCAAGTTCTGCATTGGTAATCATCGCTTCCAACGCTTTTTCATAGTCTATCCCCTTCAGTCCTTTTACATAAGCATCGGCGATCAGAACATCAGAATTGCTGCCACCCTGCGTTCGACCTGTGAAGTTTCCACTTCTGGCATCGGGCATATAACCTTCCTGCTCGTATATATCGAGCATAGCATTAATTATCTCTGTTTGTCTTTCAGGACAAAGGAACATGAAGAGCGGATGCGTAACCCTGTAGGTGTCCCAAATCGCATAAAAATCATCATAGTAAGGCTCGTTTGAATGCCATAGCGGGTTCTCGCCTGTTCTATCAGTTGGTTGCAGTATACTATGGTACAACCCCGTGTAAAAAATAGTTTTTAAATCCTCATCAGCTGTTTCCACCTTAATTTTTCCGAGATATTTCTTCCACTCTTTTACCGAGTTTGAATAAACTTCTTCAAAATTCCAGTGAGGTATTTCAGTTTTAACGTTTTTCCGGGCTTTTAAGCGGCCAAGAAATGAGATGCCAACTTTTACCTGAATGGTTTGACGCTTTTCAGTTGTGAATTCAAACCAGGCTCCGGCACTTTCACCGGAATCGAATTGCATTTTTTGTCCAGCCATCAACTGTTCTTTCTTCCAAGTACCAAAAGAAACGGCAGGTTCATCAAAGTGTGCCGAAAAATATACAGTGTATGCATCTCCGGTATTCCATCCTCGTCGCACTCTTGTATAACCTTCAATCAAGGTGTCGTTCACAATTTCTATCTCACACCCAACCAGTTCTTGCTCTTCAATGCAGCCATCGCACCATGAAGTGGTCAGAAAACTGCCGGCATCAATCAGGATTTTTGAATCATCAGAAGCCGGAAAAGTATATTGATGAAATCCAACACTATGAGAAGAAGTTAGTTTTGCCGCAATATCATGCTTAGATAATTTCACGCTGTATATGCCAACTTCTGCGGATTCGTTTTTTCGTTCAGAAGCCCTGTCCTGCAAATCAATATTCCCTGTCACCGGTGTAATCAACACATTACCATATTTTGGGCCACCACCGGTTCCACTTACGTGAGTATGACTGAATCCTCTGATCTTTCCTTCCGGCATATATCCTGAATTACTGGTTAAATCCCCACAATCAGGGCCCAATTTTACCATGCCAAAGGGCAATGTAGCGCCGGGAAAAGTGTTGCCATCACCTTCAGTCCCAATAAAAGGATCAACGGAATGAATCACGTCAAAATTTTGTTCGCCAAAGCAAATTGAACCAAAAATCAGCAAAAAAATAATCAACAATTTTCTTTTCATCATATTAGATAAACTCCTTAAAATTCTGAAATAACACATATCTATACATCTGTTTAGTCAGGCAAAAACTAAAACAAATCCATCGGCGATTTCGTTTTCTCATACTCTATCATATTAATCATTCCCAGCAGCGCTCCCCAATGATAAAAATGCTCACTGCGATAATTCGGGTCACCACCGGTTTCTGCGTGATAATTTTCCCGAATGTACCCTTTGGCTCGCCATTCTTTCATTAGTAAGTGCCGGGATTTATCGGCTAAATCACGACGCGCCCGGGGCAGGTCATAATTTTGCATAC
>CAYTLS010000218.1:0-4953 GCA_964438745.1 uncultured bacterium | reverse complement strand
TTTCTCTATCCCCCTAAATTTTTTGGCTGTGATAATCCCAGTGTATTCGCTGATCATGATCTGTATGAATCCTAAACTAGTTATCATTCTACCTTGGTTAGCGTATTAATGGTCATGATTACCTCAATGATTTACCACCATTGATGGAATAATATAAATATCACCATTGTAATCTTTCTTAATGAATTCATCTGACTGGATCAGGTACTGCAAGTCTTCATCGTAATTTTTAGCAATAGATTGGGCCTGATTGAGTCGCAGGGGATGGCGGGATGCAATTGCATTTAATGCGTCTGTAAGATTGCCAAAATTGTCGCTGTTAAAATCCCCGGTTTCAGTATAATCAAGTGCAGATGAACCTGTATTAATTTTTTGAGCATAAATCAACCGTTCAGGGTCAGGCTTTTTTACATCCATCTGTGGCGGCCGTGTCGGTGTCATTATAAATCGTCGTGCCGGATTGATTTGTGTAATAATGTTGCTGATCTTATTGATTTCTTCAAAACTATCATTGAAGTCTTTGACAAGCATTGTTTCGGTCCAGATTTCGCCGTCGAAGGTTTTGGCAAAATTGATAAGTCCTTTTATAATTTTCAAAAAGTCCAGATCCTTGTGCGGGCAATTTATTTTTTTAAAGGTTTTTTCACAACCGGCATCCACTGACGGCAAAACCAGGTCAGCAAATTTTAAACTATTTGTAACCGCCGGTAAATAGATCAATGAGCCATTTGTGATTACAGCTGTGGGAATTGAAAAGTTTTCTCTGCATTCCTTAAGTAACCACCCCAGATCCGTTGATAAGGTTGGTTCACCGTCTCCTGCGAAGGTAATGGTATCAACATGAGAGGATACAATTGCTTTGTTTATCTGGTGAAGGATGCTATGTTTATCAAAATAATTGGTGGGTTCAATAGTATATTTATTGGTTTTCCCCAGTTGACAATAAACACAGGAATAGGAACAAACTTTGGGTGGGATTATACTCACACCCAAAGATTTTCCTAATCGTCTTGATGGTACTGGTCCGTATACCTGCATATCAAAATTCATCATTGAGCAAAAAGAATGTTATTCCTTTTCCAGGTCTTCGATTCTTTTGTTAGTGGATTCCTGGCTGGTTTGCAATTCTTTAGCCTGACTTTTTAACATTTCCAGTTCCTGATCTTTGGTGATTGCTGGCGCTGCCGGATAATAGGGTTGGGGATTATTGGCTTGCCATGCGTTACCACGACCACGGCCCATGCCGCGGCCTGCTCCCATTCCACGGCCAAAGCCAGCGCCTCCACGGGGCATCCCTTTTGTAAAACCAGGACTATCATAACCGGCGCAATACCCAAGTCCTCTTCCTGTCATTGGTCCAAATCCTTCCGGACCTCTTCTGTCACCTCTAGACATAATTTATCTCCTTATTTTATATTAATGGTTTCTGTTTCTGCGATTTCCCTGACCTTTTCCGAAATCCCGATCATGGGTATGTTGCTGACGTGGCCGGCCAACATTCTGACCGGAGTCATTACCAGCGGATTTTCCTAATCCCCGGCCGGTTTTTGGCCCTTTTCCTTCCGGGCCTGTGCTGTCACCTTTTGGCATAATATTTCTCCTTTGTTCATTAGTGGTAAAACTCTCAATTTTCAATATTGAACCATGGTTCATAATAAATATAATGGACAATGGTTCATAAGTCAAGGATTTATTTATAATTGTTTAGTTCTTTTTATTCCCTTTTCATTCCCTCTGATTTGACTTTAATTTCTTTTTCTTTACTGTGTAATTCTTTATAATTAAGATAATCGAGTATGTAAATAACTTTTCATATCATGCAGAGGATTTAGTATGGATAATTTTAAAGGATTAATTCTAAGATCAGGATGCATTTTTACAATCCTGGGGATATTATATAGCATGGCTTTGTCAGCCTCCGACAGGGTTCCCGGGTATATTGTTGATGCAAATACCGGCGCACCAATCAATAATGTTAATATTATGATCAGGGATACTGAGTTTGGCACGACCTCCAATGAAGAAGGATATTTTGAGTTGAATATAGCCGGTTTTAAAGATAATCATGCTATTATTTTTTCTCATGTAGGTTATGAAAAGCAGATAATCTCCATTGCGACATGTAAACGGCTGGAAAATATTTTGATGATACCAACAGATATCAAATTTGATAAAATTCAAATCGAAGGAAAAACTAAATCAGAATATACGCAGACTATTAATAATGAAATTACAATACTCAATGAACAGGAGTTCAATTCCGGCGGCTATCTTGATGCGGCCGATTTGATTGTAACAAAAAATAGTGTGATGATCGATGAAAGCCTCAGCGGCAGAAAAACAATTTCGGTTCGCGGCGCAAATCCTGAAGAGACGCTGATCCTTTATGACGGGATAAAAATCAACAGCAGTTTTAACAATATTTTTGACCTTTCCCTGTTAAACCCTGCGACCCTGTCACAGATTGATATCATTAAAGGAGGAAATCTGGCGACTTTCGATGGTATTGGTTCAGCTGCGGTGATCAACTTTATTCCGAAACTGGAACAGGATTATTTACTGCGCTTTCAACAGCGTTTGGGCTCCTACAATTCCGGCGACTGGGGCGCAAATTTTTATAAAAAATTATGGAATTTTAAGATTTTTGCCTCAATCACAGAAGGTGCTTCCAGTCTATACTACACCGGCACTGATACGACCGATGAAACCATCGACCGCACGAATTCAAACATGACAATTAATACAAAATATGATTTTAACTTAAGAGGAACAGAAAATTATTTGAAGGCTAATTACATTCAATCGGGACGGAATTATTATAATGAGGCCTATCAGGATACGATTGAAAAAAAACAGAACCTGCTGACGGTCAAATATGCCGGTAATTTTCATGAAAAAGGCGAGTTGATCCTAGCGTATTCGACGAATCTGGAAACAGAAGACCACCGGTTTGATTTGACAGGATTTCAAAATGTCGAGAATGATAACAGGCTTTATCAGATTGAGTATAATATGCCAATAAAATCAGCGGAGGTTTTTGCCGGATTTAAGCGTGACGAAATCCTGTCGGAGCTGGATGAATACTTTAGTTTTGTCAATCATCGGGGCATTGAATTAAGTCGTGAGAGCAATAATCTTTCCGCTGGTTTCAGGATCAATAATGAGGACCGCAATCCGCTGTTTGACATGAAAAGCATGGGAGTCAATTATTCTTACAAAATGATTCAGGATGACGGCGATTCCAGTTTTGCTATTAATGACCAGTTTGAGCATAATAAAAGTTCCTACATGATATCAACGGTTTTTGGTGGAGAAACAGACCAATTTTATTTCAATACCCATGTCAATTACAGTAATGATTTTCGCCTGCCGACTCCTTATCAGATGCTCCTTTCGCAACATTACCAGAGCGATATAGGCACAAACCGGCCAATGCTGCTGGAGAATAAACGGAATACTGAGATTGGCGTTGAAGTTCATGGCAAGAGTACCCGGTTTAACTGGCTTTTTTCGGGAATCTTTTTTAGCAATCGCTATAGTAATAAATATCGGGAAATACAGCTCAGTCGCAGCCCGGTTGTTTTTCTTGACAATTACAAAGATGCGGAAATTTCCGGTATTGAGGGACGGTTGCAGGCCGGGGCTTTTGAAAACCGGGTGCAATTGGGTGTCAATTACAACCACAATTTGATCGATGACAAAAGCGCTTTTCCTTTTAAACTGACATCAAAATTTTCCAGTGATCTGTCACTTAATTGTAATTATTTATCCACCCGGTTAGTCTGGTTTAATGAATCCCAACGCACAGGCATTATTTACTATCCAAAGGAAGGATTAAAAGAAATCAAATTGAAGGATTTTTCAAACCTGGATGTGCATATTCGTGCTAATGTGGATATATGGCGGACGAATCTTTTTTGTGCTTTTAGCGCCAGGAATTTGTTAGGTGGTGAATTGATCAAAGAAGGGATTGCGATTCGCGATCGAAGATTTTATATAACCTTAGGAATAGAGGTGCAATAATGAATTCAAAACACACACTCATTATCATTGCCGTGTCCTTTTTAATCTGCAATTGCACGGAAAATCCATTCAGCAGCAAAGAAGATAATCAAATTGCAAAAGAAAAAATATCAGGTCATGTTTTGTTAAAGGACGGCAGGCGTCCTGACTGTATATTCGTTTGGATCGAACAATTTGACATCGCCACTTATACCGATTCATTAGGAAAATTCTCAATGACTTTACCACTGGCGGAAAATCAGGCCGGTGGAAACGGGTTTGACGGATTATTCAATATTTTCTTTTTTATGGGAAACTATGCCATTGATTCGGTAAAAATAGAAATGACTGAAGGCAAACTGACAAAAGATCAGGAATATTTTGATAATGATGGAAAACTACGGCAAACTCTTTCTCTTAGGCCTTATTTACAGTTTGAAACAGTTGAAGTCCAGCATGCTGTAATAGATCATGGTGTTTATATCATTGATTTTGATACCCTGAAGGAGACGACCTCTTTTATTGATGTTGCTTTTGAGGTCTATGATGAAACGCGGACAGTTTCCTCATTACGGGAAGATATCGAAAAAGCAGGAGCCAGTTTTTTTCGTACCGGTATGATATTCGAGCCGGTTGATCCGGAAAATGAATTTGTCTTTATAGAAAGTTCCAAAGCAGAAGAACAATTTGATGCTATGCTGAAACACACTGATCCGGTTTGGACGTTCCAACTGAAATTAAAACGGTCTGATTTTGCTGAAGCGGAATATTGGGTGTATCCTTTTTTGAAAATACGGCAGCCTGAGGTTCCGGCAGCCATGTTTGATGCACTGGGTCGTGAAAAAATGGTATTTGGACCGGATTATCTGGATTTTCCCATCAAAAGAACCCCTTTGACAGTCAGGTTCAAGCGAGAATAATCAGTCGGTAGAACCAAAACCACCATTACGG
>CAYTLS010000217.1:0-4982 GCA_964438745.1 uncultured bacterium | reverse complement strand
AATAATATTTGCCTCTAATGGCCCCTCCTGGGTCGTTGACAGAACTGAAACGACAGAAACAGACACCATTGATTACGGTCATTCCGAAGATATGTTTGCTGTCCTGTCAGCAACTGGAGATCTGCAGGGGCTAGCCGGTGATATAACGGTTGAATTTGTAACTTCTGCCAGAGATATAGATATGGGAAGCGTATCAAAAGACCATCCATTGTTTGGTTATGATGCCAGATTGGGTAGCGGTTCAGCAATTTGTGTTGGCGTATCAGATGTGGATGGCAATGGATTTAATGAAATTTATTGTCATGCCTGGAATGGATTTAATAGTTTCTTTGTGGAAGCTGTGGGTCCCGATGAATACAGTTTCGGAGATACAACGAATGTTAATTATTTAACCGATGGTGATCATGTTTGTCTGATGGCTCCGACTGCTGCAGACCTGGATAATGATGGCAAAGATGAGGTTTATGCGGCCAATTATTATACCGGGAATGTCTGGAAATTCGTTGATACCGATGATAAAGCAACTAATTTATTACCTGAAGAATGTGTTTTAATTTCTGATACCACCGGGGGAGCCAGTGTTGGGGCATTATTTGGGGCCACTTCCGGTGATCTGAATAGTGATGGCAACGCGGAAGTATATTTTGGAGGCAGTGTTGGTCCAAAGGGTGATTTGATCCAATATGATGGTGACAGTTGGTTTTCCATGAACACCGATACCATCGCAGCCGGATTTATAGCCAAAATGACGGTTGCAGATCTTGATGATGACGGAAACATGGAAATAGTAAGTGCCCACCAAGGTGTGCCGGACAGTATCGAAATAATCGATGGAACGGACACAACTATGGTTGCAAATCCTCATCACTGGAGTATCCGTGTGATAGAATATGGCGATTCGACTCTGGCCAAACCAACTTCTGTAAAAGAATATGATATTGTTACACCGGAGGATTACAAACTTAGACAAGCTTATCCAAACCCATTTAACCCGGTTACAAATATCGAATATTCGCTGCCTATCAAAAAACAAATATCATTGGTAATTTATGATATTCGGGGACAAAAAGTTGCTGAACTTGTCAACAATAAGATGCAGAATGCAGGTGTCTATAATGTTATTTGGGATGGGAAAAATATGAATGGCAAATATGTATCATCAGGTACCTATATCTATTCATTAAAATTTGGTAATTATTCTAAAACAAAACGAGTCACATTTATTAAGTAACAATTCAAAAGGGGTAATAGATTCGATCTATTACCCCACCTCTTAGTTTATTAACACAAATAAAGAAAAAGATTCCAATGATGCAAAAACGATATTTATTCATATTAATCTTATTAGGTTTACTCTTTGTAATGAATTTATTTGGCGGAACCACCGGAAAAATATCCGGTACAGTTACAGAGGCCTCAAGTGGTGCACCTTTAATGGGCGCAAATGTCTTACTCGTCGATGAAATGCAGGGGGCCGCTACTGATAAAGAGGGTTACTTTAATATTATTAATATATCACCGGGAACCTATCAACTCAAAATATCCATGATGGGTTATAAGACGATTGTGATGAAAAATATAATAGTAAATTCTGACCATACAACAAAAGTGAATGCTAAAATGGAAGTCGCTTCAATTCAGGGTCAGGAAGTTGTGGTAGTGGCTAAGAAACCCCTGGTTAAAGCAGATTTGACTTCATCCAAAAAAACCATTACTTCAGATCAAATAGAAAACCTGCCTGCCGAAGACCCCAAAGATATTTTAACGACACAAGCCGGTGTTACGACCGGTGCAGATGGACAGATTCATGTACGGGGTGGCCGATCAACAGAAGTCACCTATATGATGGATGGTATACCTATTTCCGACGATATGGGATTGTCTTTATCAAATGACGTGATTTCTGAAATTACGTTAATTTCAGGTACCTTTAACGCTGAATATGGAAAAGCGATGAGCGGGGTTGTATCTATTGCAACCAAAGAAGGCAGTGAAAATTTTGAAGGTAAAATATCTTCACAAATTGGCGATATGTATTCAAAGAATACTGATGTTTTTTACAATATAGACGATTATTCCCCCCTTACTTTTGAACGGTATGATGCAAATTTTAGTGGCCCGATTCCAATTTTACCAAAAGGGTCCTTCTTTATTACCGGGACCATCAAGAGTTCTGACGGTTGGCTATATGGAAAACGGGAACACACAACTTATGATAGGTATAATTTTATCGGTGATGATTGGGAAATTGAAATGAGTGGTGATGGCAAAGATGTAGCCATGAATACCAACAACAGCCAAAAAGTAATGGCGAACTTTAGTTTTATGCCGCTGGAAAATTCAAAATTTCGGTACCAATTTTTAGGAAATCTCGGTGAATGGAAAAATTATGATCATGTTTGGAAATATAATCCTGACGGAACGTATACCAATGAAAGCCAGGATTTTCTACATGCTGTTCATTTGACGCATACTGTGTCAAACAAAACCTTTTTTACGCTGAAAGGCTCTTATAAAAAACATCATGCGGAGACCTATGTACACAAATTGGACATGCCCTATAAATGGAATGAAGACATTAATGGTAATGGTACTGTGGATACCCTTGGGTTTGGTGGGTTTACCGAGGATCTGAATAATAACGGACAATTGGACAATCTATCCATCGATTGGGATTTTATCAGAAAATACGGCGCTTTTTTACCAAATGGCGGTGAAGATAATCCCCTGTATGTGAATAATCAGAGTCGGGCCGATGTGCCTTCATACCATTTTGTATACGGTGGACAGAAAACAGGATATTATGTCAGTGATTATGATACCTGGACAGCAAAATTCGATTTGACCTCTCAGATCACAAAAATACATCTAATAAAAACCGGATTTGAATTCAATGCTTATAAGCGGCGTAATATAGATGCAGCAATCGAAATGAGTGATCGTACCATGTGGCAGCCCTATATACAAAGCAATCAGACTGCCGGCTATAATGATTATACCAAAGAACCCATTGATTTTTCAGCATTTATACAAGATAAAATTGAAATTGAAGATATTATCATACAGGCCGGTCTACGGTATGATTATTTTGATGCCAATGATTATGACTTTACCGACAATATAAACCCGGCCGGTTCAGATACGGCAAAAGTGGATCCGAAATCCCAGGTAAGTCCCAGGCTCGGGGTAAGTTTTCCGATTACTGAGAGGGGTTTTATTCATTTTTCTTACGGACATTTTTTTCAAATGCCCAGTTTCACCCATTTATACAGAAATCCCAGTTTAAAAAAAGGCGCCGGTCTGACAAGATTTGGAAATCCGGACCTGGATGCCCAAAAAACCGTTATGTATGAGCTTGGATTACAACAACAATTAAGTTCGATCAACTCCATAGATGTTACTATTTTTTATCGGGACATCATCAATTGGTTAAGCGCGGAGTATAATTTTATTGATCAATGGTTCAGATATACCAGATATACAACCCGGGATTACGGTAATATTCGTGGCATTACTTTTTCCTATACTCAAAGAAGTGGACAGGCTTTCACCCTGAACCTGGATTATACTTATCAACTGGCTGAAGGAAACGCATCCTCTCCTGATGCACAATACTATGACAACCAGAGTATTCCTCCCGTTGAATCAGAAAAATATGTTATCCCCCTGGATTGGGATATCAGACATTCCATTAATGCTAAAGTTTCCATCACTCCCACGAATGATATGGGAATCAGCATGATCAACAGATTTGAAACCGGACGTCCATATACACCACGGGTTCAGGGACAAAGAAATGCGCAGGAGAATTCAGGAAGAAAACCCTACCATTTTACCACAGATTTAAATATGTATAAATATTTTAAAATTGGTAACAGTACGCTCAAATTTGTTGTGAAAGTATATAATCTGTTTGACCGGAAGAATGAAAATTATGTACATGATGACACTGGCAGAGCGAATTCTTCACTGGTTCCAACTTATGCGGGCAAGAATGTAATGGAACATCAGGACAATCCGGCCGTCCATTCCCTGGACGAATACCTGTACAGACCAACTTATTATTCTAATCCCAGACAAATTTTATTGGGCGTTAGCTATAATTTCTCATTCTGATAAAATAAAAAGAGGAAATATATATATATGAAAATTACAAAACTAAGTGTGCTGCTGATAATTTTTGGGCTTTTTATCAATGCTTTCAGCCAGGAAAAATTTCAACAGGGATCACCAAAAATATGGACACAAAATAAGGTCAACAATTTTTATGAACAAATGGGACTCAAAAGGATCAACAATATAGAACGACCGACACGGCGATCTGCTGTGATGAGTGGGAATTCTATTCGCACCCTGGTCTTTGATTTTGGTTCCATTGGAGCACCTGCCAGAGAACCCTCTCTGGAATGGCCAAAATATTCAAAACACGGCTACGGTTATGAATTTGGCCCCCTGGTAGGGGTTGAAGTGCCCGTCGATACTACTGGCAATTTTTTACCTTATATAGCAAAAAACGGAAAGAGTGTTATTGATTCTGAAAATTCAGCCTATGATACAACCTATTATATAATTTCCGATGGATTGATAGATGGCGGAGCGCCGGGGGCTTCGGAAGAATTGTCGCCGGAAAATGAACCCTGGGGGTGGGAACCTCTGCCCGGTTACGCAGCGGAAGAAAGTAATAGCCTGGCCTTATTAACAAATCCTGAAACCTGGCCTAAAGATTGGGAAAGCTGGCCGGGAACCTACCAGGCCAATGCCGCTACTGCTGATGAAGCTATTTATTATGTGATGAATGACCGGTTCAATCGCGAATTTCCCTATTATCCCTATAAAAATAATAAGGATGTAGGTGGAATGGGATTGAGAGTACAGGTAAGGGCCTATCAATGGTCCAATGTGCTGGCCTCGCATGCAATCTTTTTTGTATATGAAATTACAAACGAAACAGAAAATGATTATGAAAAAGTTGTTTTCGGTAT